>NZ_JBIKHV010000049.1:0-18826 GCF_044361985.1 Limnohabitans sp.
ACTGTATTGGGCGCAGTCATCACTTTTCTGATGTATGGCGCACTGCCCATGTCCTTGGTGGTGTACATCATGGGAACGCCTTTGCGCCGTAAAGCCAGGCAAAGAAAAGAAGAAGGCCCCCCCCATCACCCGGAGCCTCAAGAATCACTGCGTGAGCCAAATGCAGGCCGCCATGCGCCCGGTTTGGCCGAGGACACGGCTGTCTCGCCGGTGCGAAAAGAACTTTGAAGCCTGGGTGAATGTGCACCAGTCCGATTGGCTGTCGTTGCCAAATACGCGGTGCACGCCTTGGCGCAACAAACGCAACTTGGCCAAGCCAGCCAAATCTGCCAGCCACTTTTCATCCGACGAAGGCTTGAAGAAAGCTGCCGCTGCAGGGTCCTGCACACAAAAAGCGGCTCTCACCTCTGGGCCCACCTCAAATGCTTTCGGACCAATGCAGGGTCCGAGCCACACCAAAACGTCGTCTGGCGCAGTGTCTCGCAATGAAGAAGCTCTCAGCAATGATTCGAGCACCCCTGCTCCCTCAACCCCTGCCAGCCCTCGCCAACCCGCGTGCGCAGCGGCTACCCAGCGCCCGGCGGAATCGCACATCAACACCGGCAAACAATCGGCCACCATGATGGTGCAAGCGACCCCTGTGCCCACCGCGATACACGCATCCGCCACAGTGCCGTCCCTGCTTGACGCATCCAACAGCACGGCATCCACACCGTGGACTTGCTTCAAAAAAACGGGCCGAGTGCCCATGTTGTCCTGCAAGCGCTGCCGGTTGATTTGCAGGCTCTGCGGAAGATCCCCTACATGGTCGCCCAGATTCATGCTGTCCCAAGGTGCGCTGGATACGCCCCCGTGCCGATCGGTCATCAAGGATTGAACCTGCTTTGGCGCAGGCCAGACGGGTCGCATCGAATGGTCAAAAAAAGGGGCCATGGGAAGTGATGGTCGGTTTGAAAAAGCGCTCGAAAAAGCAGTGCAAATTTGGATCGGTAGAGGATAAACCCAAAAAATACAAGCTGACGAGTGAGCGCGACACGTCACCTAGGCCTTTTATTGTGTAATCAAACCATGCCACGAGCCGCCCAAACGCCTGAATTAAGTTGGATTGAAGTTGATGAAGCATTGCCCCAGCCTCACCTTGCGTGGGGTGCAGAGTCGACTGCGCCCGGCTTGCTGGCAGCCGGCCACGACCTTTCTGCAGCACGCCTAATGGCGTCATACAGCCAGGGAATCTTCCCCTGGTTCAGTGCGGGTCAACCCGTGCTGTGGTGGAGCCCAGACCCGAGGATGGTGCTGCGTGTTGAAAATTTCCGCTTCAGCCGATCCCTGCGCCAAACATTGAAACGCTGGCTGCTTCAGCCTGGCTTTTCACTGACGTTTAACCGAGACTTCAGCCAGGTCATAGACCGCTGCAGCAAAGCCCCCAGGGCAGGGCAAAGTGGCACCTGGATCGTTCCGGCCATGGTCGCGGCTTATGAAGACCTGCACCGGGCGGGACACGCTCACAGCGCCGAAGTTTGGCTCGATGGCGAATTGCTTGCCGGCCTTTACTTTGTAGCCCTGGGCCATGCCGTGTTTGGGGAATCGATGTTCACCACGGTCACCGACGGCTCCAAAATGGCCTTGGCCAGCTTGGTCAGCGTTTGCACCACGCACGGTGTTTTGGCCATCGATTGTCAACAAAACACCCGGCATTTGGCCTCATTGGGCGCACAAGAAATGCCCCGTGCTGATTTTCTCGCGCTGGTCGAGCACGGCCGCCAAAAGCCCCCCATCGAGTGGAACACGCAAACTTTATACTGGCGTGCATTGACGTCCATGGACACCACGTCGTGACCCATCTCAAAGAACTTCCCATCCAGGCCTTGCAGTTTTATGCCACAGCGCCTTATGCATGCAGTTATCTGGCCGATCGTTCTGCACGCTCCCAAGTTGCGACCCCCAGCCACCTGATTCAAAACGAGGTCTACTCCGATTTGGTGGAACAGGGCTTTCGGCGCAGTGGGATGTTCACCTACCGCCCTTACTGTGATGGGTGCCAAGCCTGCCAACCCTTGCGCGTCATGGTCAAAGCTTTCAAACCTGACCGCAGCCAGCGCCGCGCCTGGCGGGCGCACAAGGACTTGCAAGTCCGGGTCCTCGATCTGCAGTTCGATCCTGATCACTACGCTTTGTATTTACGCTACCAAACAAGCCGTCACCCGGGCGGCGGCATGGACCACGACAGCGTCGACCAATACAACCAGTTTTTGCTGCAAAGCCGGGTCAACTCACGCATTGTCGAGTTCAGAATGCCTGCCGAAAAAGGCTCTTTGGGTTCCCTGAAAATGATCAGCATCGTGGATGTCCTGAACCACGGCTTGTCGGCTGTTTACACTTTTTATGACCCCGAAGACAGCGCAAGCTACGGCACTTACGGCGTGCTGTGGCAAATCGATCAAGCAGCACAACTTCAGCTGCCCTATGTCTACTTGGGATACTGGATCGAGAGCAGTCCCAAAATGAACTACAAATCCCAATTCAGGCCTTGCGAAATAAGAGTTCAGGGGCAATGGCAGGCTTTGAGCTGAACACCTGTATTTTTCACAGTGTAAGATTCAAATACTGTAACGAAGCACCATGAAAAAAGACCCCACCCTCACGCCGACCCCCACGGTCCAGGTCATTGAGCGCATGTTTTCGCTGATTGACGTGCTGGCCTCACGCGAGGAAGCGATCTCCTTGAAAGAAATCAGCGAAAAAACAGGTTTACACCCATCCACAGCACACCGCATCCTGAACGACTTGGCCACAGGTCGATTTGTAGACAGGCCCGAAGCCGGCAATTACCGCTTGGGCATGCGGCTTTTGGAGCTGGGCAACTTGGTCAAAGGACGTCTAAACGTGCGTGATGCCGCGCTGACCCCCATGCGTGAATTGCACAAACTCATTCAGCAGCCCGTGAACCTCAGCATGCGACAAGGTGATGAAATTGTTTACATCGAACGTGCTTACAGCGAACGTTCGGGCATGCAAGTGGTTCGCGCCATTGGTGGGAGGGCGCCATTGCACTTGACATCAGTGGGCAAGCTGTTTCTGGCTGCTGATGACCCTTTGCGTGTTCGTTCCTATGCCACCCGCACCGGATTACTGGGTCAGACACGCAACAGCATCACCCAGTTGCAGGTTCTCGAAAGAGAGCTGGCACGTGTCAATCAATACGGCATTGCCCGTGACAACGAAGAACTGGAAATGGGCGTGCGCTGCATCGCTGCAGGCATCTACGATGACCAAGGAAAATTGTTGGCGGGCTTGTCCATTTCAGCACCCGCTGACCGCCTTGATGAGGGCTGGCTTCCCAAGCTTCAGGCCACGGCAAACAGCATCTCCCGAACGCTGGGCCATCACGGCAACTAGCAAAAACTGCCCCATGAAAAAAGGCCTCACTGAGGCCTTTTTTCATGTTGTCGGCATATCAACCGGGCAGGTTTTCCACCAAAGCCGAATGCCGCACGCCTGGGGTGCCCGATGATTTCTCAACCCAACGCCGGACACGTTCTGCGTCAGCAATGCGGCTGAGTTTGCCCGCAGAGTCCAGAAAAACCATTATCAATTTGCGCCCAGCAACTTGGGCCTGCATGACCAGGCATTGCCCGGCCTCGGAGATGTAGCCCGTTTTTTGCAACCCAATGTCCCACTGTGCACTTTTCACCAAGCGGTTGGTGTTGTTGTATTGCAGGGTGCGGCGTCCCACTTCAATCTCGCGACCATGTGATGTTGACAACTCCCGCAAGACCGGCTCTTTGTAGGCCGCACCGACCAGAACAGCCAAATCACTGGCACTGGATTGATTGCGACTGGACAAGCCTGTTGGCTCCACGTAGCGCGTATCGGACATGCCCAAAGCTTTTGCCCGGGCATTCATGCGCGCCACAAACGTTTCTATGCCGCCGGGAAAGCTGCGCCCCAAAGCATGTGCAGCACGATTCTCACTGGACATCATGGCCAAATGCAGCAAATCTCCGCGACTAAGGACGGTACCGACAGCCAAGCGGGATGAACTGCCTTTTTCAGTGTCCACATCGGCCTGGGTAATGGCGATCAACTCGGCCATTGGCAATTGGGCCTCAGAGATCACCAAACCGGTCATCAACTTCGTCAACGAAGCGATGGGCAACACGGCATGGTCGTTTTTACTAAACAGTACTTCACGGGTTTCTTGGTCAATGACCAGGACGACACTGGATCGCAAATCCAAGGGGTCGTGCGCCGCATGTAGACCCGCTTTTTGTCCGTAGGATGCACGCACAACAGTATTTTTGGGGGCTGCCACAGCCATGTTCTTTTTGGCTTTTTTGGCTTTCGAAGGGGATTTTTTAACCGCTTTTTGGGTCACCGCCACGACACGCTTCTTGTCTGCGCCTTTTTTTTCCTGCGCCAGCGTTACCGTTGGCAGGGTCGCCAACACAACCAAAAGCGCTGCCATCAAAGCGGTAGCCAGACTTTTCGCCCATCGACCAGAGACATGCAGGGAACGGGGAAAAATGAATCGCATCAGGGGCATCTTGAATCAATGAATTGGATAATTGTGATCAAGTGTACTCAAATAAAAAAAGTCACGCAAGAACAAAGACTTGCGTGACTTTATTGAAGCCAGATAATACGTCAAAAGGGTTATTTTTAACCCTGTGCAGCGACCCGATCGGCTTTGCTTTGCAATTTATTGAGTGCGCTGAGGTAGGCTTTGGCAGAGGCGACCACAATATCAGGGTCCGAACCGACGCCATTGACCACGCGACCGCTGTTTTGCAAACGTACGGTAACTTCGCCCTGACTTTCCGTAGAACCGCTGATCGCATTGACCGAATAAAGCACCATTTCGGCACCACTCTTGACATGCGACTCAATGGCCTTCAATGAAGCGTCCACAGGGCCATTGCCGTCTGACTCTGCATGCACTTCCTTGCCTTCCACCGTGAAGACCACTGAAGCATGCGGCCGTTCGCCAGTCTCGCTGTGTTGAGCCATGGAAACAAAACCATATTGCTCCTTTTCAGCGGTGACGCTCTCATCGCCCACCAAGGCCAAGATGTCTTCGTCAAAAATTTCACTCTTGCGGTCGGCCAGTTCCTTGAACTTGGCGAACGCACTGTTGATTTCGGTTTCACTGTCCAAGGTCACACCCAAATCGTTCAAGCGCTGCTTGAAGGCGTTTCGGCCGCTGAGTTTGCCCAAAACGATCTTGTTGGTGGTCCAACCCACGTCTTCGGCACGCATGATTTCGTAAGTGTCACGGGCCTTGAGCACGCCATCCTGGTGAATACCTGAGGCATGGGCAAAGGCATTGGCACCGACTACCGCCTTGTTGGGCTGGACCACAAAACCGGTGGTCTGGCTAACCATGCGGCTGGCAGCCACGATGTGGCTGGTGTCAATGCCGATGTCCAGACCGAAATAGTCGCGCCGTGTCTTGACAGCCATAACCACCTCTTCCAGCGAGCAGTTACCCGCCCGTTCACCCAGACCATTGATGGTGCACTCGACCTGGCGGGCGCCGCCGATCTTGACCCCCGCCAAGGAATTGGCCACCGCCATGCCCAGGTCATTGTGGCAATGCACAGACCAGATGGCCTTGTCAGAGTTGGGGATGCGTTCACGCAAAGTGCGGATGAATTCGCCATACAGTTCAGGCACAGCGTAGCCCACCGTGTCGGGCACGTTGATGGTGGTCGCGCCTTCAGTGATCACAGCCTCGAGGACGCGGCAAAGAAAGTCCATATCGCTGCGGTAACCATCTTCCGGGCTGAATTCGACATCACCGACCAAGTTGCGGGCAAATCGGACAGATTGTTTGGCCTGCTCAAAGACTTGGTCCGGGGTCATGCGCAACTTCTTTTCCATGTGCAACGGAGACGTGGCGATGAAGGTGTGAATGCGCCCGCTGTTAGCCCCTTTCAGGGCTTCGGCGGCACGTGAAATATCGCGGTCATTGGCGCGTGACAAGGAGCAAATGGTGGCCTCCCTGATCGAATCAGCGATGGTTTTAACCGCCTCAAAATCACCATTGGAACTGGCCGCAAAACCGGCTTCGATCACATCCACGCGCAGACGCTCGAGTTGCCGTGCAATGCGCAACTTCTCATCTCGAGTCATGGAGGCACCGGGCGATTGCTCGCCATCGCGCAAGGTAGTGTCGAAAATTATCAGTTTGTCAGCCATGTTCACTCCTGGTCAATAACCCGCAAGTCCAAGCAAAAATGCAAAAGGCCCGTTGCGGATGGCATACGGGCCTTTTGGGAAAGTGTTTGCGTGCGCTACACATCCCGCCCGTTGGGCAGTAACAGTAGAGCGTGCAAAGAAAAATTCATGAGATAACTTTAGCACAATTCATAAGCTGGCCTGTCGTGCAGTTGACATCAATGGTGCAATCCACGCTCTTCAGGCTCGTCGGTCGAGGTGCTGATCATGCTCGTGGGCTGCCCTTTGGCCTTGCGCCAAACATAAATCACATAACCGCTGAGGCCGTAAATGACAAACAAGGCAAACAGCACGGTCGGGGGGTCGATGTTGACCACCGCAATGCCCAGGGCCACCAGCACCAGCGTTGCAAAGGGCACGCTTTTTTTCATGTGCATGTCCTTGAAACTGTAAAACGGCACATTGGTCACCATGGTCAGGCCTGCAAACAAGCACACAGCAAACATGCCCCAGGCAACCGTTTTCGCAGGCACAGCGTTTTCAAACATGATCCAGACAAAGCCCATGACCAAAGCGGCGGCGGCTGGCGATGGCAACCCCTGAAAGTACCGCTTGTCCACCACTCCAGTGTTGACGTTGAAACGGGCCAGGCGCAAAGCCGCACAAGCGCAGTAGACGAACGCCGCAATCCAGCCCCACCGCCCTAATTCTTTGAGGGTCCAGACGTACGCAATCAACGCAGGCGCCGCGCCAAAGGACACCATGTCTGAAAGAGAGTCCATCTGCTCGCCAAAAGCGCTTTGGGTGTTCGTCATGCGGGCAACACGACCATCCAGGCTGTCCAGCACCATGGCGCTGAATATGCCAACGGTGGCCAGATCAAAACGTCCGTTGATCGCCATGACCACCGCATAAAAACCAGCAAACAAGGCGGCCAGAGTGATCATATTGGGCAGCATGTAGATGCCTTTGGAAGGCTTGCGCGCTGACGTTGGCGTTTCCGTGTCTTCGGATTTGTCACTGCGGTTGTTCATTGTCTGTTCCTGTATGGGGTTTCAAGGATCCATCCCCGTATGCACAAGTTTAAGGCACCACGATTGCCCATTGAAAAAGGCCACCGCAGTGGCCTTTTAAAAACCGTCCTTAGAGCAGGATCAGTTACGGGTCTTGTCGACCAATTTGTTCTTTGCAATCCATGGCATCATGGCTCGCAGTTGAGCGCCCACGACTTCAATGGAGTGCTCTGAAGTCAAGCGACGGCGGGCCGTCATGCTGGGGTAATTGGTTCGGCCTTCAAGAATGAACATTTTGGCGTATTCACCGGTCTGAATGCGCTTCAAGGCATTGCGCATGGCTTCACGGCTTTGCTCGTTGATGATCTCAGGACCTGTCACGTACTCACCATATTCGGCGTTGTTCGAGATCGAGTAGTTCATGTTGCCAATGCCACCCTCGTAGATCAGGTCAACGATCAGCTTCAACTCATGCAGGCACTCGAAATAAGCCATTTCGGGAGCGTAGCCGGCTTCCACCAATGTCTCATAACCCATCTTGATCAGTTCAACGGCACCACCACACAGCACAGCCTGCTCGCCGAACAAGTCGGTTTCGGTCTCTTCTTTGAAGTTGGTTTCAATGATGCCGGCCTTGCCGCCACCGTTGGCCATCGCGTAAGACAAGGCCAAAGCGCGTGCTTTGCCACTCTTGTCTTGATGGATCGCGACCAGGTGTGGCACGCCACCACCTTGGGTGTAGGTATTGCGCACAGTGTGGCCAGGGGCCTTAGGGGCGACCATCCAAACGTCCAGGTCTTCGCGGGGCACAACTTGGTTGTAGTGCACGTTGAAGCCGTGGGCAAAGGCCAAAGAAGCGCCTTGCTTGATGTTGGGGGCCACGTTGTTGCTGTAGACCTCGGCGATCATTTCGTCAGGCAACAAGATCATGACCACGTCAGCGGCTTTGACGGCATCGTTGACTTCCATCACGGTCAAACCGGCTTTGCCGACTTTGTCCCACGATGCACCGCCTTTGCGCAGACCGACCACGACTTTCACGCCGCTGTCGTTCAGGTTTTGGGCGTGTGCGTGGCCTTGTGAGCCGTAACCAATGATGGCAACAGTCTTGCCCTTGATGACGCTCAGATCACAATCTTTGTCGTAAAAAACTTTCACAGGGTTCTCCTTAGGAATAAACAGGTTCAATGAGGGGGATTAAACGCGCAGGATGCGCTCGCCGCGCCCGATACCGCATGCACCCGTGCGCACGGTCTCCAAAATGGCGCTGCGATCGATCGCCTCCAGAAAGGCGTCGTTCTTGGTCTGGTCACCGGTCAGCTCAATGGTGTAGCTTTTGTCGGTGACATCGATCACACGGCCGCGAAAAATATCGGCCATGCGTTTCATTTCTTCGCGCTCCTTGCCCACGGCACGTACCTTGACGAGCATCAACTCGCGTTCGGTGTAAGAGCCTTCGGTCAGGTCCACAACCTTCACCACCTCGATCAGGCGATTCAGGTGCTTGGTGATCTGCTCGATCACATCGTCTGAACCCGCCGTTTGGATGGTCATGCGCGAAAGACTGGGGTCTTCGGTAGGGGCAACAGTCAGTGACTCGATGTTGTAACCCCGGGCAGAAAACAAACCTACCACGCGGGACAAAGCCCCGGCTTCATTTTCAATCAGTACAGCAATGATGTGTTTCATGATTACAAATCCTCCACGCCCATGATCATCTCGGTGATGCCCTTGCCCGCTTGGACCATGGGGAACACGTTCTCGGTGGGGTCTGTGCGGAAGTCCATGAAGACCGTGCGGTCCTTGAGCCTGCGCGCTTCGCGCAAGGCAGGCTCAACATCTTCTGGGCGTTCAATGAGCATGCCCACGTGCCCGTAAGCTTCAGCCAGCTTCACAAAATCAGGCAACGCATCCATGTAACTGTGGCTGTAACGCCCCGAATACTCGATCTCCTGCCATTGGCGAACCATGCCCAGATAACGGTTGTTCAAAGCCACGATCTTGATGGGCGTGTTGTACTGCAGGCAGGTTGACAGCTCCTGAATGCACATCTGGACAGAGCCCTCACCCGTCACGCAAAAGACTTCGCTGTCTGGCTTGGCAAGCTTGATGCCCATGGCATAGGGAATGCCCACACCCATGGTGCCCAACCCACCGGAATTAATCCAACGGCGCGGCTCGTTGAACTTGTAGTACTGAGCCGCCCACATCTGGTGCTGGCCAACGTCAGAGGTGATGTAAGCGTCAGCATCCTTGGTCATCTCCCACAAGGTCTCGATGACCTTTTGTGGTTTGATGACTAGGGAGTCGCTGTTGTCATACTTCATGCAATCGCGACTGCGCCAGCCTTCGACGGTTTCCCACCACTGCGCCAGGGCCTGGCTATCGGGCTTGAGACCAGACTCACGAATCATGCCCATCAACTCGGTCAAAACGTCTTTCACGTCACCCACGATCGGCACATCGACCTTAACGCGCTTGGAAATGCTCGATGGATCTATGTCAATGTGGATGATCTTGCGGTCCACTGAGGCAAAGTGTTTGGGGTTGCCAATCACGCGATCGTCAAAACGAGCACCAACAGCCAGCAACACATCGCAGTTTTGCATTGCGTTATTGGCTTCCAGTGTGCCGTGCATGCCCAGCATCCCCAGAAATCGGTGGTCTGTTGCAGGAAAAGCGCCCAAGCCCATCAAGGTGTTGGTAACAGGCACATTGAGCATGTCCACCAAGGCACGCAGTTCTGCGCTGGCATTGCTCAGCAGAACGCCGCCACCTGTGTAAATGAACGGACGCTTAGCCGACATCAATAAATGCAAAGCTTTGCGAATCTGCCCGCCGTGCCCTTTTCGCACCGGGTTGTAAGAGCGCATTTCAATCGAATCGGGGTAGCCCGTATAAAGCGTCTTATTGAAAGACACATCCTTTGGGACATCGACCACCACAGGCCCGGGGCGGCCACTGCGTGCAATATGGAAGGCCTTTTTCATGACGTCGGCCATGTCCTTGGCATCTTTGACCAAGAAATTGTGCTTGACGATCGGACGCGTAATGCCCACCGTGTCACATTCCTGAAAGGCATCCAATCCGATGGCGGCAGTAGGCACTTGCCCACTGATGATCACCATCGGAATGCTGTCCATGTAAGCGGTGGCAATGCCTGTGACCGCGTTGGTCAGGCCAGGTCCCGAAGTGACCAGTGCCACACCGACTTCCCCGGTTGCCCGGGCAAAACCATCGGCGGCGTGAACGGCTGCTTGCTCGTGCCGCACCAGCACATGCTGAATGGTGTCTTGCTTGTAAAAAGCGTCGTAAATGTGAAGGACTGCGCCGCCGGGATAGCCCCAAACGTACTGTACGTTTTCAGCTTGGAGCGCTTTGACAAGAATTTCAGCGCCACGCAATTCCTGCGCGCCCACTGGCACCTGGGCCTTTTCGGCTTTGTTCATTTCCATATATTCAACCTTTGTGAATTTCTCTAACGAAAAACCTTGGGTGCCCCTGGGCTCGACTCTTTTGAAGTGGCTTTGGGACTTGAGACCACAGACATGGGCACCAAACTGTAAAAGTGCCGGACGGTGATCCGTTTGCTTTTTTTCAATTGCAATCCAACATTATCGCATTTGTGAAAGGTACTTTCGAAAATAAACCCCAGGCATTTTGCTGGTGCCATAATTCCATCCCCATAGACTCAAGACAGCTGGCTGGAAAGTGCGCTCCTCTTTTACAACACCCTCAAAAGCATCGTTGACGCGATTGCTGCAAACAGTTGGCATCCGACTCTGAACTCGCAGAATTTCTGAAAACCATGGAAAAAAAGGCGTTCAAACGTGCCTTCTACCATGTCAGAAATGAGGACGCGGCCTTGGATATTCTGCAAGACAGCATGATCAAGCTGTGTACCAACTACGCAGACAAGCCTGTGGCTGAACTCCCTTTGCTGTTTCAGCGCATCCTGAGTAACACCATGCTGGACTGGTTTCGGCGGCAAAAAACCAAAAACGCTCTGTTTACCAACATGAGCGACTTCAGTTTTAGCGATGACGACGGCGAATTTGATCTGCTGGAGGTGGCTGGCAACACTGCTGACAAGACGACCTCTGAAAGTGCGGAGGAATGGGTAGGTCGCCTTCAGACCCTTGAGCACATCGAAACAGCCGTCATGGCATTGCCTGCCCGTCAACGAGAAGCCTTCCTGCTGCGTTATTGGGAAGAGCTGGATGTTGCAGAGACAGCTGCAGTGATGGGCTGCTCAGTAGGCAGCGTCAAAACCCATTGTTCTCGGGCCATTCAAGCCTTGAGCAAAACCTTGGGAACACAAGGAATCAGACCATGAATAACGCCAATTCAACCAATCAACAAGAAATCGACCGCCGGGGTCAGTATTTTTCGAACCAATTAACTCTGGCCACATCAGGCTTGTCCCATGACATCTCAGAACGCCTGCGGGTCGCGCGCCAACTGGCTTTGGCCCAACGTAAGCCGTTGGTGCTGTCACGATTGTCTCCAGCAGCGCAAATAAACAGCCAAGGCACACTGACCGGTCCCACTGACGAGGGCCTGAATTTTTTCAATATTTTGGCCTCGGCATTGCCCTTGTTGGCCTTGGTATTCGGTTTGATGGCGATCCAGTGGGTCCAGCAAGATACCCTGATTTCTGAAATCGCCGCTACCGACTCGGCATTGCTGACCGATGAATTACCGCCAGATGCCTACAGCGACGCAGGTTTTGTACAGTTTCTGAAGCATGGCCTCAGCGCCAGTGCCAGTGCCAGTGCCAAAGGCGATTAAAAAATGACAAACAGCGGTCAATTTTGTTCCCCCATGGCCCTGAAAATGGCTTTTGGATGGCTTTTGACGGTCTGCTTGACCACCGCCAGTGCCCAAACGTCCCCCTCCGAGGCTTCCAAACTTCCACAAATCAGCGCAGGCACCCCCGATGCTCAACAGGCAGTTCGATCGAAAGCTTGGCAACAACTGACCCCCAAACAAAAGCAAGCCTTGGCACCTCTTGGCGCCCAATGGGGTGCCCTGACGGCACAGCAGCAAAATAAATGGTTGGCGATTTCCGCCAATTTCACACAACTGCCCGTCGCCGATCAAGTCACAATGCACGCCCGGATGGCCGACTGGGTGAGCCTGAGTCCGCAACAACGCAACCTGGCACGACTGAACTTCAACAAGCTTCAAAATCTGCCAAAAGAAGATAAAAAAGCCAAATGGGAGGCTTATCAAGCACTTTCCACTGAAGAAAGGCGTTTGCTCTCAGCAGGATCTGCCCCTCTGACCAACAGCGCCGCCCCCACTGCCAAGCCACTGGAAGCTCACCGTCAAGTCCAGATGCCCTCACGGCCTGCATCTGGCAATCCGTCGACAACCCCATCCATCGATCGTAAAACCCTCTTGCCGCGCCCTCCCGCCTTGGCTTCACCAGCATTCACGCCGCCGCCCACGATGCAACCGGGATCCCCGGACTCAGCACGGCAGGCCACAGAAACCGCCCCCTCATGACGACTACAGGCACGGCCATTTCACCCTCCCCGGATCTCTGCGCCCCTTCACTGAATCGCCGCATGGCTTGCTGGCTGTACGAGGGAATGCTCCTGTTCGGGGTTATGGTGTCGTCTGGACTGGCCTACTTCATAGCCGCTTATTGGGTGACCGGCCTCGCGCCCGGCGAGATGAACCTCCATCCACAACTGAAGTCGGGCCTGCAAGCCATCAGTTTCTTTGTGCTGGGTTTGTATTTCACATGGATGTGGCACCGTGGACAAACACTGGCAATGAAAACCTGGCGCATCGGCATCGTGGACAAAGAGGGGCACCCCATCAGTCGCAAGATCGCATTCAAGCGCTACGTGGCCAGTTGGCTGTGGTTCATTCCTCCATTTGCGGCGTCTGCGGCGCTGCACTTATCAGCCATCGAGGTCACCACGCTGACCCTGGGCTGGGTGGCCGCTTGGGCCCTGCTCAGCCGCCTCCATCCACAAAGGCAGTTTTTGCATGATGCTTTGGCCGGAACACGGCTGATTTCAGTGCGCTGACCCCCACCCGATCGCGCCCACATGCAAAACCAGCCCCAACAAGAAACCCCAGAAGTCAACCCGCAAAAGTCGCGCACAGGCCTGAACCGCATCCTGCATGCGGGCGGGTACTCCATTGAAGGCCTGCGCGCCGGTTGGCATGAACCCGCCTTCCGCCAAGAAGCCATCCTGGCGATATTTCTGGTGCCTTTGTCATTTTGGCTGGGTCAAAATTGGCTTGAAACCGCCTTGCTGGCGGGTTCTGTCTTGATGGTCATGATCGTCGAGCTGTTGAACACCTCTGTGGAGTCAGCCATCGACCGCATCGGTCCCGAGTGGCACGACTTGTCCAAACGTGCCAAAGACATGGGCAGTGCCGCAGTGCTGCTCAGTTTGCTGTTTTGCGCCGGGGTTTGGATCAGCGCCATTTTTCACAGATGGGCTTGATCCCCATGAAGATCATCAAGCCGACAGCCGCATTTTCGATCTGCGTCTACTGCGGCTCAAAAACCGGCAATCAACCTGAATTTTCCCAACTTGCTGTACAGGTGGGCACATGGATCGGCACGCATGGTGGGCAACTGGTTTATGGCGGCGGTCGCAATGGTCTGATGGGTCTGGTGGCCGAAGCCACCATGGCTGCTGGGGGCACGGTGGTTGGCATCATCCCCAAAGCCCTGGTCGAAAAAGAGTGGGCACACCAAGGCTGCACAGAGCTACATGTGGTGGACACCATGCATGAGCGCAAGCGCATGATGGCCGAAAAAGCCG
Organism: Limnohabitans sp.; assembly: GCF_044361985.1. Lineage (GTDB taxonomy): Bacteria > Pseudomonadota > Gammaproteobacteria > Burkholderiales > Burkholderiaceae_C > Limnohabitans_A. The sequence goes on from NZ_JBIKHV010000049.1 coordinate 13,985, forward strand.
ATGCATTTTTGGCCTTGCCCGGAGGCATAGGCACCTTTGAAGAGTTGTTCGAAGTCTGGACTTGGCGTCAATTAGGCTACCACGACAAGCCTGTGGGCATCCTCAACAGCCAGGGCTACTACGATGGCCTGATGGCCTTCATTGACCAGGTGGTACAAAAAGGCTTCATGACGGACTGGCAAACCGGTTTGGTAAGCGTGGGGCACGAACCGGAAGCCCTATTGCGGCGTCTGGTGGAAACAGCGGGCTTTGCACCGGCGGCCAAAGTGGCCTTGATTTGACGGGCATCCGGGGGTAAAGGCTTTGACCCAGCCTATCGACAACGGTTAAATGGCCGTTTCGTCCTGCTCGCCCGTACGGATGCGCACCACGCGCTCGACCGAAGTCACAAATATCTTGCCATCACCGATCTTGCCCGTGCGGGCGGCCTTGACAATGGCATCCACGCAACTGTCCACATCCTCGTCCTTGACCACGACCTCCACCTTCACTTTAGGCAAAAAATCGACCACATACTCGGCACCACGGTACAGCTCAGTGTGGCCTTTTTGACGGCCAAAACCCTTGACTTCGGTCACAGTGAGGCCCGTCACGCCACATTCGGCCAAGCCTTCACGAACTTCTTCCAGTTTGAAAGGTTTGATGACTGCGGTGATCTGTTTCATGGCTTGAATCCTCAAAAGATGATGGTGCGCTGGTTCAGGCGCGAAATTTGTTGGTCATAGGATAACGCCAATCCTTGCCAAAACTGCGGTGGGTGACGCGAATGCCCACCGGGGATTGACGGCGCTTGTACTCATTGAGTTTGATCAAGCGGGTTACCTTCTCCACATCAGTCCGTTCAAAGCCATCAGCGATCAAGGCCTCTACACCTTCGTCGTTTTCCATATAGCGGGCAATGATCGCATCCAGCACCTCGTATTCGGGCAGGCTGTCCTGGTCTTTCTGGTCGGGTCGCAACTCGGCACTGGGTGGCCGGGTGATGATCCGCTCGGGAATCGGCTGACTGCCCGTGCCATAAGGGTCATTCAGGTTGCGCCAGCGGGCCAAGTCAAAAACCCGGGTCTTCACCACATCCTTGATGACCGCGAAACCGCCCGCCATGTCGCCATAAAGGGTGCAATAACCTGTGGCCATTTCACTCTTGTTGCCCGTCGTCAGCACAATCGCGCCGGTCTTGTTGGACATCGCCATCAGCAGTGTGCCGCGAATTCGGGCCTGGATGTTCTCTTCGGTCGCGTCTTCTTTCAGGCCCGAAAACTGGCTCGAAAGCGCTTGCCTGAAGCCATCAAAAAGCGGGGCAATGGAGATTTCGTCGTAGCGAACGTTCAAACGTTTGACCATGTCCCGCGAATCAATGCAGCTGATGTCGGCCGTGTAGGGCGAGGGCATCATCACCGCATGAATATTGTCGGCGCCGATCGCGTCCACCGCGATGGCCAGCACCAAGGCTGAATCGATTCCGCCCGACAAGCCCAACAGGGCTTGCTTGAACCCGTTTTTACCCAAGTAGTCCCGCACCCCCAAAACCAGAGCGTCCCACAACTCGGCATCTGCTGTGGCCAAAGGTACCAAGGCATTCGCCGCTGCGGTGACATCCAAGCCACTAAGGCCGCTCTGGGCCTGAACACTAAGGCAGGCCTCGCGAAAACCTTCTGCCCGAGCCACAACTTGCCCTTGGGTGTTCAACGCAAAAGACCGGCCTTCAAAAATCACCTCATCTTGACCCCCGACCAGGTGGGCGTAAATCAGCGGCAAACCGCAGTCGGCCACGCGTTCGCGCATGCGCTGTTCACGCTCAACGCCTTTGCCAGCGTGAAAGGGGGAAGCATTCAGAATGGCCAGCAACTGGGCGCCAGCATCGCGCGCAAGACGGGCCGGCTCTTCAAACCAGGCATCTTCGCAAATCAGCAAGCCGACCTTGACACCCTCCACCTCAAAAACGCCCACCCCCTGGCCTGGCGTGAAGTAGCGATGCTCATCAAACACCTGGTAATTGGGCAGTTCGCGTTTGTCGTAAGTGACCACCACCTGCCCTTCGCACAACACCGAAGCGCGGTTGTGTCGGCGGGTCACGGCCACACTGCGGGTGCGCAGGCCACCGCCTTCGGGGTGTCCCACCACCACGTGCAAGCCTTTTAACCCGGACAGTTCGCGGGCCACTGTTTTCAAGGCATCATCGCAGGCGTCAATGAAGGCCGGGCGCAGCAACAAGTCTTCGGCTGCATAGCCACAAATCGACAACTCAGGCGTGATCAACAAGCGTGCACCCCCGGCGTAGGCTTGGGCTGCGGCATCGATAATTTTTCGGGCGTTGCCCGGCATGTCGCCCACGACAAAATTCAGCTGGGCCACACAAATTTGGAGAGTCATACAGGTGCAAGAAAATGTGAGCTTGAATTATGTCACCCGGGTGCTGGATGACCTGGGGGCCATCGAGCCCCGGGCCTGGGACGATCTGCTCGCGAGTCAAGATGCGCCATCCCCCTTCATGCAGCATGCCTATTTGTCAGCCATGCAGACCAGCGCATCGGCCACACCCGAGACCGGTTGGACCCTGCAGGTGGTCAGTTTATGGCGCGACACCCCTGAGGGCCAGGTTCTGGCGGCCGCTTGCCCCTTGTACATCAAGACCCACTCACGTGGTGAATACGTGTTTGACCACGCCTGGGCCGGTGCCTACGAGCGCCATGGCTTGCCCTATTACCCCAAGGCCTTGGTGGCCTCACCCTTCACACCGGTGCCCGGCAGCCGCTTGCTGGCCGAATCTCACGCGGCACGGCAAGCCCTGCTGGAGAATTTGCTGGCGCTTTGCCAGTCGCAAGAAATCCCATCACTGCACATTCTTTTTGCCAGCCCGCAAGACCTGCAAGCCTGCGAACAGGTGGGCCTGCTGCAGCGCAGCCAGGTGCAGTTTCACTGGCAAAACCAGGGCTGGCGCGACTTCGATGATTTTTTGGGCAGCTTGAACCAGGAAAAACGCAAAAAAATCCGCCAGGAGCGCCGCAAGGTGCACGAAGCGGGGGTCACGTTTCGCGCCGTGCGCGGCACCGACATGACCGATGAAGACTGGGCCTTGCTGCTGCGTTGCTACCAGCAAACCTATTGGGAGCATGGCAATGCGCCTTATTTGACCCCCGCGTTTTTCGAGGCCATGCGCCGTGACATGGCCCCTCACTGGCTTTTGTTTGTGGCAGAACACGAGGCGCAGCCAATTGGCATCAGCCTGATCGGCTTGCACTTGGACGCCCAAGGCCAGCCCGAAGTCGCCTATGGCCGCTACTGGGGTGCCTTGGCGCGGGTGGACTGTCTGCACTTTGAGGCTTGCTATTACCAGCCAATCGAATGGTGCATTCAACACGGCCTGAAACGTTTTGAGGGCGGCGCCCAGGGCGAGCACAAAATGGCCCGGGCTTTGCTGCCCACGCCCACGCACAGTGCCCATTGGCTCGCGCACCCGGCTTTTTCAGAGGCTGTGGCCCGGTTTCTGGAACGGGAAAAAGCAGGGGTCGAAAATTACCTCGAAGCCCTGCACCAACATTCACCGTTGAAAAAAATCCCATGAAAAACGCCTGCGCGGGTCAACCGGGCAGGCGTTCAAATTTCACCCTGTGAGGGGCTTGCCAGTTGCCACCGTATGTGGCCCCTGGCAGAGCCTGCTCAGGCCTTGGCTTCGTTGTATTTGGCGATGCCGTCCAGAATTTCCTTATGGGCTGCATCTTTACCCTCCCAGCCCACAATCTTGACCCATTTGCCGGGCTCAAGGTCCTTGTAGTGCTCAAAAAAGTGAGCGATCTGCGACAGACGCAACTTGTTCATGTCTTCAGGCTTTTGCCAGTGGGTGTAGATCGGCAGGATCTTGTCGATGGGCACGGCCAGCACTTTGCCGTCTTGCCCACCTTCGTCTTCCATCAGCAGGATGCCAATGGCACGGCAGGGCACGACCACCCCAGGAATCAGGGGAAATGGCGTGATCACCAGCACGTCCACAGGGTCGCCATCGCCCGCAATGGTTTTGGGCACATAGCCGTAATTGGTCGGGTAATGCATGGCAGTCCCCATAAAACGGTCTACAAAAATGGCACCGGTTTCCTTGTCCACTTCGTACTTGATCGGGTCGGCGTTCATCGGGATCTCAATGATCACGTTGAAGGATTCGGGCACTTTTTTGCCGGGGGTGACGTTGTCGAGGGCCATCTTGCGGGTCTCTTTGTTAAAAGTTAAAAAATTACAAATCGCTAGGGATTAACCCCGATTTTACTTTCACAGGCCTTGCGCACAGCCCGACTCTGCCTCTTTAATGAACGGTTGGCCAATCGTTCTCCGGTTTCGGCGGTCGAGGAAGCAACGCCGTGGAGGTGCCTCCAGCGCGTTGCACCTCTGTTCAGCGACAACCATCGAGGAGTTCAACGATGACAGGAAATTCTGCGCTTATTCTGGCGCTCGTTTGTGGTCTGATTGCCGTGGTTTATGGCATTTGGGCCCGAGGGTGGATCCTTTCCCAAGATGCCGGCAACGCCCGGATGCAGGAAATCTCAGCAGCCATTCAGGCAGGTGCCGCCGCTTACCTGGCCCGTCAGTACAAAACCATCGCCATCGTCGGCGTGGTGCTGACCATTCTCATGGGGCTGTTTCTGGATGGCATCACCGCCATCGGTTTTGTCATTGGCGCCGTCCTTTCGGGGGCTTGTGGCTTCATTGGCATGAACGTATCAGTCAGAGCCAATGTGCGCACTGCGCAAGCTGCAACCAAGGGCATTGGCCCGGCGCTGGATGTCGCCTTTCGGGGTGGCGCCATCACCGGCATGCTGGTGGTGGGCTTGGGTCTTTTAGGCGTCACCG
>NZ_JBIKHV010000123.1:0-5748 GCF_044361985.1 Limnohabitans sp.
ACACCCACCCCCTGATCAGGCCACTTGAAAGACGCGCAGCCATGAGCCAACAACCCATTCAGTCGGACGCCCTGGGCGCCTTGCGCGTACAGATCGATGCGCTGGACAAACAACTGCTGAGCTTGCTGAACCAGCGTGCCCATGTGGCCGAACAGGTGGGCGAGATCAAGCGTGCCGAAGGTTCACCATTTTTTCGCCCGGACCGTGTGGCCCAGGTGATCGACAAGATCACGCAGGCCAACCCCGGACCTCTCAAAAACGAACATGTCGCCTCCATCTGGCGCGAAATCATGTCGGCTTGCCTGGCGCTCGAAGCGCCGCAACGCGTGGCAGTGCTTGGCCCCCAAGGCACATTTTGCGAACAGGCCGCCATCGAGTTTTTTGGCAGTGCCGCCAACCTGATTTATTGCGCCAACTTCGACGAGGTGTTTCACGCCACCGCGGCCGGCACCGCCCAATATGGCGTGGTCGGCATGGAGAACTCCACCGAAGGTGTGGTCGCCCGCTCGCTCGATTTGTTCTTGCGTTCGCCCGTGCACGTGGTGGGCGAGGTCAGCCTGCAGGTGCGCTTCAATCTGTTGCGCCAGCTCAACTCAGATGCAGGCATTGAGGTCGTCATGGCCCACCCCCAGGCCCTGGCGCAGTGCCAAGGCTGGCTGTCCAAGCACCTGCCGCATGTGGAGCGGCGCGCTGTGTCGAGCAATGCCGAAGGCGCCCGACTGGCTGCCACCAACCCAGCCTGGGCGGCTCTGGCCAGCGAACGAGCAGCCAGCCAGTTTGGCTTGCACATCGTGCACCACGCCATCCAGGACGAGGCCTTCAACCGCACCCGCTTTGCCGTGATCGCCTTGCCGCAAACCCTGGCCACGCCCCCTGCGTCTGGCAAAGATTGCACCAGCCTGGTGGTCTCGGTGCCCAACCGCCCTGGTGCGGTACACGACTTGCTGGTGCCCCTGAAGAACAATGGCGTGTCCATGACGCGCTTTGAGTCGCGACCGGCCAAATCAGGCCAGTGGGAGTATTACTTCTACATCGACCTGCAAGGGCACATCAGCGAGCCGCATGTGGCGGCGGCATTGCGCGATTTGCAGGGCTTGTGCGCGTTCTACAAGGTACTGGGTTCTTACCCTGTTTCGGAATGACACCCGAGCGCCCGACCGCGCCGCATTTCAAGCGCCTCGCCCTGATTGGCTGCGGCTTGATGGGTGGCTCGTTCGCCCTGGCCTTGCGCGAGGCGGGTCTGGTGCAACACATCGCCGGCTTCAGCGCCTCTGAAAAAACCCGACAACGCGCCCTGCAACTGGGTGTGATCGACCAGGCCTGCACCAGCGTGGCCGATGCTGTGCAAGGCGCCGATCTGGTGTTGCTGGCCGTGCCTGTGGGCGCCATGCACAGCAGCTTTGCCGCCATGCGCGATGTGCTGCAGCCCAACGCCTTGCTGATGGATGTGGGATCCACCAAGTGCGATGTGATTGCCGCAGCGCAAGACGCATTGGGCGAGCGCCTGTCCTGCTTTGTGCCTGCCCACCCGATTGCGGGCAAAGAACTGGCAGGCATTGAGCACGCCGAAAGCACGCTGTACCAAAACCGGCGCACCATTCTCACGCCACTGCCCAAAACCAGCATTCAGCGCCTGCAAACCGCGCACGGTGTCTGGAGCGCCATCGGCAGCCATGTCAGCAGCATGACGCCTGAAACACACGACGCCACTTTTGCCGCGGTCAGCCACTTGCCCCATGTTTTGGCATTTGCCGCGGTCAATGCATTGACCGCCCAAACCCAAGGTGCCGAATTTCTGGAAATGGCGGGCCCCGGCTTCAAAGATTTTTCTCGCATTGCGGCCAGCGATGCGGCGGTCTGGCGCGACATACTGAGTGCCAACCACGCCGAAGTGCTGTCGCAAATGACGCACTTTCGCAAAGCCCTTGAGCAGTTTGAAAACGCCTTGAAGCACGGCGACAGCCAAGCGCTTGAGCACCTGATTCAACAAGCCAGCGATGTGCGCGCGGCCTGGACGCTGCAAGCGGGCAACGCTTGCAACCCAGTTTCCGAGACTTAAACCATGTTCGCCACAGCCTTTCTCGACATTCCCCCTTTGCAAGGTGCATCCGGCAGCGTCACCTTGCCCGGCTCCAAAAGCATTTCCAACCGCGTGTTGCTGCTGTCGGCCCTGTGCCAGGGCACGACCGTGGTGCATGACCTGCTGGACTCGGACGACACCCAGGTCATGTTGGCCGCCTTGCGGCAACTGGGCTGCGGCGTTCAGGTCGAGGGCACCACAGTCACCATCAAGGGCTTGGGTGGGCAGCTTTCGCACCAGCAGGCGATCACTTTTTTCATGGGCAACGCGGGCACGGCCATGCGCCCGCTCACAGCCGCGCTGGCGGTGCTGGGGGGTGACTTCACACTCCAAGGTGTGCCCCGCATGCACGAGCGGCCGATTGGCGATCTGGTCGATGCCCTGCGCGAACTGGGCTGCCGCATCGACTATCTGGGCAACGAGGGCTTTCCCCCCCTGCGCATCGGCCACCCCAACTTGAAGCTGGATGCGCCCATTCCCGTGCGTGGCGATGTGTCCAGCCAGTTCCTCACCGCCTTGCTGATGGCATTGCCTTTGGCCGCCCAGGACCGCAGCATCACCATCGAGGTGGTGGGCGAGTTGATCAGCAAACCTTATATTGAAATCACCCTGAACCTGCTGGCGCGTTTCGGCATTGATGTGCAACGCCAAGGCTGGGAGCGCTTCGTGATTCCGGCGGGTAGCCGCTACCAGTCACCCGGCACGATCCATGTCGAGGCCGACGCTTCTTCAGCCAGCTATTTCATTGCACTGGGGGCCATCGCCCAGGGCGACGGCATCCGCGTGAATGGCGTAGGGGCCGATTCCATACAAGGCGATATCCGCTTTGTCGAGGCCGCCGAACGCATGGGGGCCAAAGTGACGCGTGGCCCCAATTGGCTGCAGATCAACCGGGGTGCCTGGCCGCTCAAAGGCATCGAGCTGGACTGCAACCACATCCCCGATGCGGCCATGACCTTGGCCGTGATGGCGCTTTATGCCGACGGCCCCACCCTGCTGCGCAACATCGCCAGCTGGCGCGTGAAAGAGACCGACCGCATCGTGGCCATGGCCGCAGAGTGCCGAAAACTGGGTGCCACTGTCGAAGAAGGCCCCGACTGGCTGCGCGTTCACCCTTTGCCCAATGGCCCGTTCACCCCCCCCGCGGCCCAAGGCCAATGGCAGGCCGCGAGCATCCACACTTACGACGACCACCGGGTGGCCATGTGCTTTTCGCTGGTGGCTTTCAACGGGGCGCAGGTGCCTGTGCGCATCGAAGACCCCAAGTGCGTGGCCAAAACCTTTCCTGATTATTTTGAGGCGCTTTTTTCAGTGGCCAGTGCCGAGGCCGCGCAAATTCCCGTGATTTGTATCGACGGCCCCACGGCCTCAGGCAAAGGCACCTTGGCCAGCCGGGTGGCCGCGCAACTGGGCTACCACTACCTCGATTCGGGCGCGCTCTACCGTGTCACGGCCCATGCCGCGCTGCAAGCTGGACTGAGCCTTGAAGCGGTCGATGAGGCACGCATCGCCGCGTTGGCCCGCCAACTGCCCGTGCACTTTGAGGGGGAACAGGTCTTGCTGGGTGGCGTGGATGTGACCGATGCGATCCGCAGCGAACAAGGCGGCATGAACGCCTCGAAGGTGTCGGTTTTGCCCGCCGTACGCGAGGCCTTGGTGCAACTTCAGCACAGCTTTCGCCGCCTGCCCGGTCTGCTGGCCGATGGCCGCGACATGGGCACGGTGATCTTTCCAAACGCGCCCTTGAAGGTGTTTTTGACCGCCAGTGCCGCCCAAAGGGCTGAAAGACGCCATAAGCAATTGATTTCTAAGGGTTTTTCGGCTAATATCGACAGTCTTCGCGCTGATTTGGAAGCGCGTGATGCCCGGGACATGTCCCGAAGCGTTGCGCCTTTGAAACCCGCGCAAGATGCCTTGCAACTGGACAACTCGTCTTTGACCATCGAAGCCTCGGTGGAACAGATGATGGTCTGGTGGCAAAGCCGGCAGGTTTTTGGTTGAAACACTGAAAACGGCCATGCCGGTCCGCCCTGTGCGGGCTGAATTGAGGTTCCACCTGGCTCTCTTCGTGCAGCTTGCACACTGGCCAGATGGATTTTTTAAACCAACCGCGGCTCGCGCTGCACAACAACCGCCACAGTCAGCTCCTGGAAACGACGCATTTCGCGTTCGTCAGTCCTGCCCTTGTGGATGAGGAAATCACATGTCTGAATCTTTTGCCGCCCTATTCGAAGAATCCCTGACGCGCACGGAAATGCGCCCAGGTGAAGTCATCACCGCTGAAGTGGTTCGCATCGAACACAACTTCGTGGTGGTCAACGCCGGTCTCAAGTCCGAGTCGTACGTACCGCTTGAAGAATTCAAAAACGACCAGGGCGAAGTTGAAGTCCAGGTCGGCGACTTTGTCTCCGTGGCCATCGGCTCCATCGAAAATGGTTACGGCGACACCATCTTGTCGCGTGACACCGCCAAGCGTCTGGCTTCGTGGATGTCTCTGGAAAAAGCCCTGGAAACCGGCGAATTCGTCACCGGCGTGACCAGCGGCAAAGTCAAGGGTGGCCTGACCGTGCTGGTCAATGGCATCCGCGCCTTCCTGCCCGGCTCTTTGGTCGACACACGTCCCACCAAAGACCTGTCCCCCTACGAAAACAAGACCCTCGAATTCAAGGTCATCAAGCTTGACCGCAAGCGAAACAACGTCGTGCTGTCACGCCGCGCTGTGGTGGAAGCCTCCATGGGCGAAGAGCGCGCCAAACTGATGGAAACCCTGCGCGAAGGCTCCATCGTTCACGGTGTGGTCAAGAACATCACCGAATACGGTGCGTTCGTGGACTTGGGTGGCATCGATGGCTTGCTGCACATCACCGACATGGCCTGGCGTCGTGTCCGTCACCCTTCCGAAGTGGTCACGGCCGGTCAGGAAATCACGGCCAAGATCCTCAAGTTCGACACCGAGAAAAACCGCGTGTCCCTGGGTCTCAAGCAAATGGGCGATGACCCATGGATGGGCGTTAACCGCCGCTACCCACAAGGCACCCGCATGTTCGGCAAGATCACCAACATCGCCGACTACGGCGCATTTGTGGAACTCGAGCCAGGCATCGAAGGTTTGGTGCACGTGTCCGAAATGGACTGGACCAACAAGAACGTTGCGCCTTCCAAGATCGTTGCCCTGGGCGACGAAGTCGAAGTCATGGTCCTTGAGATCGACGAAGACAAGCGCCGCATCAGCTTGGGCATGAAGCAGTGCCGTGCCAACCCATGGCAAGAGTTCGCACAGAACACCAAGCGCGGTGACCGCGTGAAGGGCCCGATCAAGTCGATCACCGACTTCGGCGTCTTCGTGGGCCTGGCTGCCGGCATCGACGGTTTGGTGCACTTGTCCGACCTGTCCTGGAACGAAACCGGCGAAAACGCCGTGCGCGAGTTCAAGAAGGGTCAGGAAGTCGAGGCTTTGGTCTTGGCTGTGGACGTGGACCGTGAACGCATCAGCTTGGGCATCAAACAACTCGACTCCGATCCCTTCACCACCTTCGTGTCGATCAACGACAAAGGCCAAACCGTCACCGGCAAGGTCAAGACGGTGGATGCCAAGGGCGCTGAAATCGATTTGGGCGAAGACATCATCGGCTACTTGCGTGTCAGCGAAATTTCGCGCGACCGCGTGG
>NZ_JBIKHV010000124.1:0-5736 GCF_044361985.1 Limnohabitans sp.
TTGGCTTGCCGCCTGTGCTGCAGTTGGCACAGGTGCCGCCTTTGCGCGTCATTCGGCGTGACCTGGGCAACTTGCAAGTGCGCTCAGGCCTGGTGTTGTTCATGGGTTTGGTGGGCTTTGCCCTGACCCTGCTGATGGTGAGTCGCAACCTGACTTTGGGCCTGATCACCGTGGGGGGCTTTGCACTGGCCTTGCTGGTGTTTGCCGGTCTGGCCGCCGCTGCCCTGTGGTTGCTCAGGCGCACCATTCCGGGCGAGCAAGCGCCGCGCTGGTTGCGGCTGGCCACGCGCCAGGTGGCCGCTCGCCCCGTGTTTGCCGTGGTCCAGGTGAGTGCTTTGTCGGTGGGTTTGTTGGCGCTGGCCTTGCTGGTGCTGCTGCGCACGGACCTGATTGCCAGCTGGCGCCAGTCCACACCGGCCAATGCACCCGACCGATTTGTCATCAACGTACAACCCGAGCAGGCCACTGACTTTTTGGGGCAATTGCAAAAGGCCGGTGTGCAGTCGCCTGACTGGTTTCCCATGATCCGGGGCCGCCTGGTGGCCATCAATGGCCGTGAAATCGGTCCAGCCGACTTCGAGGCTGACCGTGCGAAACGGCTCATTGACCGTGAAATCAACCTGTCTCATTCGGCCATCCTGCCTGAGCACAATCCGTTGACAGCAGGTCGCTGGGTGGCTGAAGAGGCCGATGGTGTGAGCGTCGAACAAGGGATTGCCGATACTTTGGGGCTCAAGCTGGGCGACCAATTGCGGTTTGACATCGCAGGCCAGGCCCGGGAAGCCCGCATCACCAGTTTGCGCAAGGTGGACTGGACCTCCATGCGCGCCAACTTCTTCATGATGTTCCCGGTTTCACAAATGCCGGATTTGCCCATGACCTACATGGCCGCCTTCCGTTCACCTGCGGGTCAACCTGGCTTTGAGAACGCGCTGGTCAACCAGTTCCCCAACATCACCAGTGTCGACATGCGCAGCACGCTGGCCCAAGTACAGCGCGTCATGGACCAAGTCATCCGTGCGGTTGAATACCTGTTTGCCTTCACGCTGGCTGCTGGCCTGATGGTGCTCTTGGCCGCCGTGGGCGCCAGCCGCCAGGCACGTGAACGCGAATACGCCATCATGCGGGCGCTGGGGGCAGGGCGCTCTTTGCTGGCCCAGGTACAGCGTACCGAGTTGCTGGGTTTGGGCTGGCTGGCCGGGTTCATGGCCAGCAGCATGGCCTTGGTGGTGGGTTGGGCATTGGCCCGCTTCGCTTTTGAGTTTGCCTGGCAGCCACCGCTTTGGGCCCCCCTGGCCGGAGGCGGGTTGGGGGCCTTGCTCGCTTGGACTGCTGGCAGCCTGAGCCTGTCCGGTGTGTTGCGTCAACCCGTGATGCAAACCTTGCGGCAAGCCGCCGAGTGACGCCCCTGAACACCCTCGAAGTGAGCCTGTCATACGATGCAAATTGAAGAAGAATCCCCGATCAAAAGCCCGTTTGAGTGGATGGGTGGAGAAACCCGCGTTAAGGCACTGGCCGAGCGTTTTTACGACCTCATGGATCTGGAGCCCGGCTACAAAGCCTTGCGCGCGGCGCACGGCAGCACCTTGCAGGATGCGCGCGACAAGCTGTTCTGGTTTTTGTGCGGCTGGTTGGGTGGCCCTGAGCATTACACCGAACGCTTTGGCCATCCTCGCCTTCGCATGCGCCACATGCCCTTCTCAATTGGTATTCTCGAGCGAGACCAATGGCTGGCCTGCATGGACCAGGCCATGCAGGAAACCCAGGTTGACCCAGTGCTGCGTGAACGCTTGAACGCCAGCTTCTTGAAAACCGCCGACTGGATGCGCAACCGAGGTGGCTGAACAAAATGCTCGCCTTGTGCTGCACCAGGCAAAGTCCTTTTGTGGCACGATCCCAGGGTGAAAATCAATACCCTGCAAGACCTCAAGAAGGTCCAGAAAAAATTGGCCGAGGCCCATGAAAAAGCGCGCGCCGAGGAGGCTGCCCGCTTAGCAGCGGCTCGCCAGCGGGAAGCCGAGGCCCACCTGTTTGCACGTGCGGTCGGCATCGTGCAGCGCATGCCCCTGCATGGCCTGGCCCGCATCAGCCCACCAGCTCCTGCACCCGTGGCGGCGCAGCGCCAAAAAGACGAAGAAGCCGTCTTGCGTGATGCCCTGAGTGATGGGTTTGACGTGAGCAGTTTGCTCGAAACGGACGATGCCTTGAGTTTTCGGCGCCCTGGCATCGGCATCGATGTGACCCAAAAATTGCGCAAAGGCAGTTGGTCTATCCAGCGCGAAATCGACCTGCACGGCTTGCGCAGTGACGAAGCCCGCGTGGCTCTGGCTGAATTCATCCGCCTGGCCCACCGGCAGGGTCTGCGCTGCCTGCGCGTGGTGCATGGCAAAGGTCTGGGTTCCCCCGGCAAAACACCGGTGCTTAAATCCAAGGTGCACAGCTGGCTGATTCAAAAAAACCAGGTCATGGCCTTTGTCCAAGCCAAACCCGCAGAAGGCGGTGCTGGGGCCCTCGTGGTGCTGTTGAAACCCGGTCACTGAAGCTTGCGCTCAGGATTTCATCGACGCCTACCCCAATGTTTGACGGGCATGGCATTCACCCCGGTTTCTGCGCCGGCTCGCACTTCACCTGAATCAACTCGCCCAGCCCATCCGTGCCCAGACGCATGGCGCTCAGGCAGCCACCCCAGACACAACCGGTGTCCAGCGCCCAGACATCACTTCGCTGAAGTTTCCCCAAGGTGGACCAATGGCCAAAGGCCACCGTCACGTCGGACGTTTTGCGCCCTGGCACATCAAACCAGGGCATGAAACCTGCTGGTGCCGCATCGGCACCCTCTTTGGCTGCGAACTCCATCAGCCCATCGGCAGTACAAAAGCGCAAGCGTGTCAAGGCATTCACCACCACGCGCAAGCGTGCTACCCCTGTCAAGTCATCACGCCAGCTTGCTGGCTCGTTGCCATACATTTGGTGTAAAAAATCAACCAGATCGGGCCCGCGCAGCACCGACTCCAACTCGGCGGCCAAGGCCAAAGTTTGCGTGACAGACCAGGACGGCAACACCCCCGCATGCACCATCAGCACACCGTGGTCCCAGATGGCCATGCGCTGGTGTCTCAGCCAATGCAGCAGGGCGGGGCGGTCGCTGGCGTTCAAAACGCCGTCCAGCGTGTCCATCGGTTTGAGTCGCCCAGCTCCGGCGGCCACGGCCAGCAAATGCAGATCGTGGTTGCCCAGCACACATTGCACCGAACCCCCCAGGGCCATCAATCGGCGCAACACCTCGGTCGATGCTGGTCCGCGGTTCACCAGGTCGCCCAAGACAAACAAAGTATCACGGCTGGGTGAAAAACCCAGCGTGTCCAGCAGTTGAGCCAAAGGCTCGTCGCAGCCCTGAATATCTCCAACCCAATAAACAGCCATAAGTACCTCTTGGCTGGATTGTCCCAAATTGCCCTGCGAGCACAAATGCCAAGCGCCATTGCCCACTCTTGGCACAATGGCGGCTATGGATTTTTTACTGATTGCGTTCTTGACCCTGCTCAACGGGGTGTTTGCCATGTCCGAGTTGGCATTGGCCTCTAGCCGCAAGGCCCGCCTGGCTGCCATGGAAGAGGCCGGTGACAAAGGTGCCCAAGCCGCGCTCAAACTGCTGGAAGAACCGACCCAGTTTTTGTCGACTGTGCAAGTGGGCATCACCTCGATTGGCGTGCTCAACGGCATCGTGGGTGAAGCCGCTTTCAGTGCCAGACTGGCAACGCAATTGGTTGAGTGGGGCCTGACCGAAGCCGCCGCTGGCATCTCGGCCACCGCCATTGTCGTCACCCTCATCACCTTTATCACCATCATCTTTGGCGAACTGGTGCCCAAGCGCATCGGCCAGCTGTACCCTGAAGCTGTCGCCCGTCTGGTCGCCCGCCCCATGGCCTGGCTGGCCAAAGCCGCGGGTCCATTTGTCAAACTGCTTTCCTTGTGCACCCAAGGCATGCTCAAACTCATGCGCATCGACAGCAAGGGCAGCCGTGCCGTGACCGAAGAGGAAATCACGGCCAGCCTGGTCGAAGGCGTCGACGCTGGACTGATCGAAGAGCACGAGCACCAAATGGTGCGCAATGTGTTCCACCTTGACGACCGGGCCCTCACGTCCATGATGACGCCCCGCAGCGACATCCAGTGGCTGGAAGCGAGTCTTACCCCGCAACAAGCCATGGACCGCATCAACCAGATGCGCGATGAGGGCAACCACTCTTGGTACCCCGTTTGCCGGGATGGGTTGGGCCACATCATCGGCGTCATCAGCCTTTCGCACTTGCTGGCGCTGCCGCACAGCGACGAGCGAAGCCTTGAACACCATGCCCAAACCGCCCACTTTGTGCCCGAGACCCTGACGGGCATGGAACTGCTGGAGCAAATGCGCGACCAGTCCAGTCGCATGCTGTTTGTGGTGGACGAATATGGCGAAGTGCAGGGCCTACTGACGCCGCTCGATCTGCTGGAGGCCATCACCGGAGAGCTCAAGCCCGGCACCCAGTCAGACGCCTGGGCGACCCAAAACGAGGATGGCAGCTGGTTACTGGACGGCATCATGCCGGTCAACGAACTCAAAGCGCGCCTGGACATCAAGGAATTGCCGGCAGAAGACAAAAATCGCTACAACACGCTGGCGGGTCTTCTGATGTACGCGCTGGGCCAATTGCCCGCCTTAGGCCAAGTGATCGAAATCGCCCATTGGCGATTTCAAGTGGTCACTCTTGAGGGCCGCCGGATCGAGAAGGTCTCTGCCTCACAAAAGGCCGCTTGAAGTTCGCCATGAGCTGGCCGGCTTTTCTGATTTATATTTGCAGCAGCTGTTCTGCCCGCATTCACGTGTCGATTGGCGATGCGTAAACATCGTGGTTTCTGCTAAAGTTTTAATCGTTCAATTATAAATTCCAGGTGCGTTCATTGAGATTTAAATAATCATTGATCCACCCATGCCTGCCTTCATTTAAAAATACGATCTGTATCTAAAAAATTGGATATTCACCCATAACATGGTGTATATTCAAGGCTCTTTATTTTTAATGGGATTTAACATGACTACCAGCTACAAAGAATTATTGGCCCAACGCGAAGCACTGGAGCAAGCCATTGCCCATGCCCGTCAAAATGAAATTTCAAGCGCCCTCGGAAAAGTGCGTGAACTGGTGGCTGAATACGGTCTGACCTTGCAAGACATTTTCCCAGGCCGTGGTGTCAAATCAGGCGCCACTAAACCTGTCAGTAAAGTCGCAGCCAAATACCGTGATCCTGCCACGGGCCAAACCTGGACAGGCCGTGGCAAAGCCCCAAAATGGATTGATGGCAAAGACCGCGCTGCATTTGTCATCGCGGCCTGAATGGACGCAGTTACTTTGTGATTGCAAAGCGCTTTCACAAAGCAAACGGGTCAGCAGCGATTAAGTTTGCCAACTAGACGGCTTGTCCCGGTGAATCCATCAAACTCCGCGCAAGCGGAGTTTTTTTTGTCATCGCCTTGCAGGGGGCAAACTCGGCAATTCGCACTCCACTTAAAATCAGTCATATCCTTGGCTGAGCCATGAACTGCATGACACCTCCCCTAAAAGACGGTGATCGCCCATTGAGCGAAACCACCCCATCAGACCGCTGGTATTTGGCTTACACCAAACCCCGGCAAGAGCCAATCGCGCTGGTGAACCTGGAGCAGCAGGCCTTCGAGGCTTATTTGCCGCGCTA
>NZ_JBIKHV010000005.1:0-71704 GCF_044361985.1 Limnohabitans sp.
GTGCCTGGGCGCTTTCTTCTCCCAGAAACCCGTGTGCTGGAAAAGTTGCGGCGATGCGGGCCCGAAGGTGGTCTTCGATGCGGCGGTCCAGCGCGCTGCACCAGTCACCGGCCGACTTGAACTCGACGGCATGTTGCTGGCCAGTGGCTTGGCGGACCATGTGCGCGGCTTCCAGCGCCAAGGTCTGCGCAAAATCTCGGGCTTGTGCGGCCAGCGTGTTCATGTCATCTCTCGCATGCGCGAGACGTAGTCAAAATGCCGGGTGTCCACAATCGAGGTCCGAAACTCGGCGGGCTGGCGGTCAAAGGTGTGCGCCACCCGGTCGATGCACAGCACCGGCGTGGCCTCGTCCAGGTTGAGCAACTGGGCACTCTCGGGCGTGACCAGCTCCGCGCGCACCCGTTCATCGGCCTCCACAATGGTGATGCCAAACGCGGCCTGGTAGTGGCCGTAAATCGTGGTGGTCCGGGCCGTGAAGGACGCTTGGTTCAAGCCTGGAAACATGGCCGCCGCGATGGCAATCCGGTCGTGGATCACGGGCTGGCCTTGCAGGTGCAAGATGTTCTCAATTCGGAACACCCACTGGCTGCCATGCAGCCCCAGGGCCTGGGCCTCGGTTTGGCTGGCCCTGGATTTGGAAAATTTGTGCAACCTGACCTCGGGAAATTCACTGTGTCCGTCGCGTGCTGCGATTTTGAAAAACTGAAACATGAAGCGCTCGCGATCGAGCTTGCCGACAAAAGTGCCCCGTCCTTGTTGGCGCAGCAACACGTGTTCGGCCACCAACTCGTCCACGGCGCGCCGCACGGTGCCCACCGAGACCTGAAAGCGCTGGGCCAAATCTTTTTCATTGGGCAGTGCTGCACCCGGTGCAGCTACGCCGGTCTGAATGTCGTTGATCAACTGCCGTTTGACTTGGCGGTAAAGCATGGGCAATGACTTTCCAAAAGAAAATGAATGCTGTTCAAGGGCAATTTAATACAAATATTTGGGGCCGAACAGTGGCGCATCATCGGCCTCAAGGCTGCGTTAGAAGGCCCCAAGCGGCAAGAAAAACAGGGCGCAAAGCACAAAAACAGCGATCACCAGCGTCTCGGTCACCAGCATCAAGACAGGTTGCCAGCCCAGTTGGGCCAGTTCCCCCAAACTGGTTTTGACACCCGCTGCGCCAATTGCAACGACCAAGCACCAACGCGAGATGCTGTTGGCCATGCTCGACACCTCGGTGGGCACCCAGCCAGAGCTGGCCAGCAGCACCATCGCCAAAAAGCCGACCAAAAAGCCGGGCACCAAGGGCGGTTTGGGAGGCGTGACACCACTGGCTTCTTGCTGCTTGCCCCAATGGCGGTAGCCCAGTGCGATCAACATCACCACCGGCAGCAACAACACCACGCGGAACAACTTGACCACGGTGGCCGCGTCGCCCGCTTCAGGCCCCATCATCATTCCGGCGGCCACCACTTGGGCCACATCGTGGATGGTGCCGCCCAAGAAAATGCCTGATTGCAGGGCTGACAGGGGCAGCTCATTCAAAAACAAGGGGTAAAGCACCATGGCCAAAGTCGACAGCACCGTGACCCCGACCACCGCCATCAAGGTGAACCGCTCGTTCTCGCGTGTAGGGGGCAGCACGGCAGAGATGGCCATGGCCGCAGAGGCACCGCAAATGCCCACAGCCCCACCCGACAGCAGACCGTGCGCAGCGGGTCGGCGAAAGGCCCGGGCCATCAAAAGTCCCGATGCTAGGGTGAGGCCCACGGCCAAAACCAAAACCAAACCCACACTGGCTCCCAAATGCGCCACTTGGTCCAGGGTGATGCGAATGCCCAGCAAGGCCACGCCAAACCTCAGCACGGTGCGGGCGCAAAACTGAATGCCCACACTGTTGCTGCCTTGTTGCGCCAAAAAATGCAGCGACAGGCCGATGAGCAGGGCGTACAGAAGCTGGGGCCCGCCGTAGTGTTCGGACAAAAAGGTCGCAGACAAGGCAATCAGGGCGCAGATCAAGACACCCGGTACATGCGCTTTGAACTGGGCACCTCTGCTGCCCATGGCTTTTCTTGGCTGACCCATCAGCACAGCGCGCGGATGGCGTCCCATGTCGACTGGGGCACATCCACGCCCGCTTGCTGGGCCGTCGCCAGCAGCTGAATGCGGCGCTGGCCGGGCAGGCGCACGCCCTCGTCGGCCAGCATGGCCAAGACCAGGGCCTCGATCCGTTCGCTGTACACCGCCTGTCCGCCCAGTGCCTCAGGGTCGATCACGATGAAGACCTGGCCAAGCCGCGGCTGGTTGCCTTCTGCTTTGAAAAAAGTGTCGGCCTCGGCGCCAAAATGGGCCCCGGTCAGGGTGGTGACCAACAGTTCAACCACCAGTGCCAGCATCGCACCTTTGGTGCCGCCCATCGCCAGCATCGAGCCTTCCAGGCCCTTGGCCGGATCGGTGGTCGGATTTCCATCCGAGTCGAGGGCCCAGCCCAGCGGGATCGATTCGCCCTTGTCTGCAGCCACCATCAACTTGCCCCGGGCCACCTCGGACAAAGACAAGTCGACACTGACCGGCGGCTGGCCTGTTCGAGGAAAAATGGCTGCGATCGGATTGGTGCCGAAAATGGCGCGCTTGCCGCCCGCTGCAGGCATGGCTGCCGGGGAGTTGCCACAGGCAATACCGACCATGCCCGCTTCAGCCACAGGGTCCAGATGGTAGGCCGCCATGCCGAAATGGTGGCTGTTGGTGACCGCTGCGATGGCGATGCCTTGCTGCCGAGCCCGACCGATGGCCTGCTCGATGGCCAGTTGGCAAGCCGGGAATGCAAAACCATTGCCCGCATCGATCAACACCGCTGCCGAGCGTTCGTGCAGGATGCTCGGCTCGGCATTCCCGAGCACCCGACCTGCGCGCAGGTGCGAGACGTACATGGACACGCGTGAGAGCCCGTGTGAGGGCAAACCGCTGGCTTGTGCTGTCACAAGCGCCAGCGCTGTGGCGTGGGCCTGCAGCGGGGAGGCCCCGTTGTGGACCAGCGCTGCTTGCACCAGAGACAGGATTTCTTGAAACGGGTGCAGCATTTAGCCAAGCCTTGAAAGGGGTGGGGTGGGGGCTTGGTCAGCCAGGTTGGATGTTGCGTGTTTTGACGATCTCACGCCAACGGGCCACGTCTTTTTTCAGAATGTCGGCAAATGCGGCAGGGCCCAGACCGGTGGGGGCAAAGCCCAATGCCGCCACGCGTTCAGAGACATCTTTCAACTTGAGCGCGCGGATCGCTGAGGCCGCGACTTTGTCCACGATGGCGACGGGTGTGCCCGCTGGCACCATCAAACCCGTCCAGTTTTCCAACTCGACACCGGGCAAACCGGATTCGTTGAAGGTGGGGACATCGGGCAACAAAGGGTGGCGTGCGGCCGAGGTGATGGCCAAAGCCCGCAGTTTGCCAGCCTTCACGTGCACTGAGGCTTCGGGCAGGTTGGAGACAATGAAGTCAATTTGCCCACCCAGCAGGTCGTTCAATGAGGGGGCACCGCCTTTGTAGGGGATGTGGGTGACCTCCAACTTGGCATTCAGGGCCAGCAGTTCCAGCCCCAAATGGGGCGGCGTGCCGTTGCCGCTGGAGCCACCGCTCAGGCGCTTGGCGCGGGCTTGGGCCAAAAACTCGGCCAGGTTTTTAGCTGGGTTGTTTTCGTTGACCACCAACACCAACGGGCTGCTGGCCAAGTGCGCGACAGCCGTGAGGTTTTTCTCCAGGCTGTAAGGCAGGTTGCTGAACAGCGACTGATTGACCGCATGTGCCAAAGTGATGGCCAGCCAGGTGTAGCCGTCGGGCGGCGACTTGGCCGCCAGATCGGCGCCCAGATTGCCGCTGGCCCCAGCACGGTTGTCCACCGTGATGGGTTGTTTGAATTCGATGCCGGTTTGTTGCCCGATCAAGCGGGCCATGACATCGGTTTGACCACCGGGCGCAAACGGCACGATGTAGCGCACCGGTTTGGACGGAAAGTCGCTCGCTGCTTGCGCTAAAACCGAGGTGGGAAAGGCGGACATGGCCGCAGCCGATGCCAACGCGTGAAGTGCCGATCGTCTGGTGCGCATGTCTGTCTCCTGAGTGTAAAAAAAGGGCTGAGGAGGTTTCCACAGCCCTTGGGGGGTCAAGCGCTTTCGAACAAGCGGGTCATCACAAATTCGCGATGGCCCAGCGCTTCCGCCGAGGTGAAGCGCCCGTTGATGGTTTGCATCATCATGTCGAGCAACAAGTCACCGGCCTCGTCCATGGTTTGCTCTTGTTGCAGCAGGCCGGAGCAGTCCACATCGATGTGCTCGCTCATCAGGCGCACGGTGCGTGGGTTGGCGCAGATCTTGATGACGGGCACGATCGCATTGCCGATCACGTTGCCTTGGCCTGTGGGAAAAAAGTGCACCGCAAAACCCGAGGCCGCGCACAGCGTGACCATCTCGGCTGCGGCAGAGGACGAGTCCATGAACCAAAGCCCGGGGGCTGTGGGTGTCTCTGCCTTGTCGAGCACGCCATCGACGATGCATTCCTTGCCGATTTTCTGGATGTTGCCCAGCGCTTTTTCTTCGATCGTGGTCAAACCACCGGCGATGTTGCCCTTGGTGGGTTGCGAGTCAGACAAGTCGGTGGTGGCGTGGCGCTTGATCATGTCCTGGTAGTCGTTGAACATTTTCATGAAGTCGGTGCGCACCTGCTCGGTGCGGCAACGCGCGGCCACCAGATGCTCGCCACCGGTCAACTCGGAGGTTTCGCCAAACACCAGCGTGGTGCCCAGGCCATAGAGTTTGTCGAAGGCATTGCCGACGGTCGGGTTGGCACCGCAGCCTGAGGTGGTGTCGGACTCACCGCACTTGGTCGAGATCCAGAGGTCAGAGATAGGGCACTCGACGCGGTGCAGACTGGTGGCGTGCTGCACCATGGTCTTGGCCGCTTTGGAGGCGCGCATGATGGTGTCGTGGTCGCCGTGGCCTTCGATGCCAAAGCCAACCACGGGCTTGCCGGTGGCCGCAATGCCGTCGACCACTTTCTTGGTCCAGCTGTCCTCAATGCCAATCACCACCACAGCCGCCACGTTGGGGTTGGAGCCTGCACCGATCAAGGTGCGAAAGTGCAGCTCGAGGTCAGCACCAAATTGCAGACGACCATAGGGGTGGGGAATGGCCATGGTGCCTTTGACCGCGTGGGCCACGGCTTCGGCGGCAGCGTTGGACAAGTCGTCCAGCGGCAAGATGATGACGTGGTTGCGAACGCCGACACGGCCGTTTTCACGGCGGTAGCCCCAGAAAGTGGTGTTTTTGTCAATGAGGGTCATGGGATAAGCCTTGAAAAAGAGGAGGGGTCAAGTGGCGAGCGGATCACCAGCGCTTGGTCTTGATGTTGTGCACATGGGCGTGGTCGCCAATGGCAATGGGCGCGACCACTTTGCCAATGTCTGTGCCGTATTTCATGACCGTGTCACCCAGGGCCATCGCCTTCACGGCCACTTTGTGGCCGATGGGAATGGCCGCGTTGGCCTTGATCGTGATGGTGCGGTTGTCGTCCAGGATGAGCGCGGTCATGTTCTGACCGGCTTCGATGCCTTCGACGACGACAACAGCAACGCTGTCTTTTTCTTCATGCAGTACGCAATGGATCACAAGATTCTCCTGGAGTGGGTGGACTGACTGGAACACGCTGTGCCTGAAAAAATGCACAGGCTGGGCATTGGTTCTTGGAAATTAATGTAAATCATCTATATGAATTCTAACGTCGGTGTTTACCCGATGAGGCATGCCGGTGGCAGCTCTGTCAGGGCAGCAGCACCAGCTTGCTGGAGGCGATTTGGCCGCTGTCCAGGTCTGCAAAAGCCTTCGCGCCGTCGCTCATCGGCATGCTTTGCACCCACGACAAGTCGCCAAAGGCGCCTTCATGCAGCAACTTCACCGTGGCCCGCAGGTCTGCCGTGGTGTAGGTGTAGGTGCCCATCAAGGTGATTTCGGCCAGGGTGAGTTTGCGCATGTCGATCTCGCTGGCCCAGTCTTGCAGACCGATGTGCATCACCACACCGCCAGGCTTGACAGCGCTGAGTGCGGCCACGCGGGTCAGCTTGCTGCCCACGGCGTCGATCACATAGTCAAAACCATTTTCTTCGGGCTGCTCAGTTCGGGGGTCATAAGTGACCACCCCGGCGTGTTTTTCGGCCGATTCGCGTCGCAACGGATTGACTTCGGCCAAGACCGTGCCACGCGCCCCATAGCTTTTGAGCAACAAGGCGGCCAACATGCCAATGGCACCCCCGCCAATGATCAGCGTGCGATTTTCTGGCAAAGGTCGAGCCATGGCCTTGAGGCTCATGTTGATGGCATGCAGCGCTGTGGCAGCGGGTTCGGTCAGGGCGGCTTGGATGGCGGGCATGTCTTGCGGCATCTCGATCAGAGAGGCGGCTGGGATGGACATGAACTCGGCAAATGCGCCGGGGCGGGTCATACCCACCATGGTGCGGCGGCTGCACAGGTTGTTGCGCCCTTGCACGCAGTAGTCACACACACCGCAGGTGATCAGTGGGTTGCCCGTCACGCGCAGCCCTGTCTCGAAGCCGGGAGCTGCGCTCTTGACCACCGTGCCGCAGAACTCATGCCCCAGAACCAGTCCGGGTTTACGGCGGGGATCGTGCCCATGGTAAGCATGCATGTCGGAGCCGCAAATGCCCACAGCGTCAATGCGCAAAACGACTTCGCCCGGGACCAAGTCGGGTTCAGGACGTTCCTGGATTTGGACTTCGAGTGGGTTGGTGTAGACGAGTGCTTTCATGGGATGTGTTCCGAGTTAAGGCGTGGTGTGAATGGTTTGGTGCTGGCAGCTGAAGGGTGTTTGACATCACGCTGCCGAATGTTGGGTGCGACAGGTCTTCATGAAATCTGCCATGAAGGCGCCCAATACCTCCACTTGATCCATGCTGACGCCGTTGTACAAACTGGCCCTCAAGTACTTCCCAACCCCAAATGGGGTCAGTGTTCTTAAGCCGACGATTCCCTGCTCCCAGCCTTGGATCAAGAAGTTTCGAGTAGATTCCTCGTCGCCACCGTCGACATCAAAGGGGATGTTCATGCGGCTGCGGATGGAGGGATCAGCGATGGGGGTGGAATAAAAGCCCTCTGACTTGTCGATCAAGTTGTACAACATGGCCGACTTTGCAATAGCTCGGCGTTCCATTTCTTGCACGCCACCCTCCGCGATCATCCACTGCATATAAATGTTGACCACCTCAACGTTGAAGGTGGCGATGGTATTCCACAAATTGCCCTCACGGGCATTGGTGGTGTAGCACAGGACGCCTGGGCAAAGTTGACTGGGCGTGCCCAGCAAGTCCCGTCGAATGACACACAGAGTGAGGCCGGGGTGACCGATGTTTTTGGATGCGCAGGCATACAGAACGCCCACATTGCAGCCCACCCAGTCAATGGGCTTGGTGGAAAAGTCTGACGATGCGTCAACGACCAGGGGTGCTTTGATGCCCAGCTTGGGCAGCTGATGCAACTCAATCCCGTTCACCGTTTCATTCGAGCATAGATACACGTACTTGGATTCGGGATCCAAATTCTCAAAGGATGGGTTATGGGTAAACGTGCCATCTTTGTTCTCGGAGGAAACAACGATGGGGCGGCAGTATTTTGAGGCGTCGGACAAGGCGCGTTTGGACCAGGTGCCATTCACCAGGTACGTCGCTTTTTCATCGCCCTTGGGACAAAGGTTGAGTGGAACCGCCGCAAACTGCCCGTGCCCACCACCATGCATGAAAAGAATTTCATACTGATCAGGAATGCTCATCGCCGTGCGGCAGCGTTGCACCACGCTGGCAAGGATGTCTAAAAACTCAGGCGATCGATGCGAGAGGTACATCGAGCACATGCGTTCCGCGTCGAACAAGGCCTTGATGCCAGCTTGTACTTCAGCCGCAAGGGATGTAGGCCCAGGGCTGAAATTCAGCGGTGTCACACCGCTGGGGGGACGCAAGGATCCGAGCAGGGCCGGATGAATGTCGGCTGGTTTCAATTGGGATTGGTCAAAGCGGGTCATTTGATGTGTTCCAGAGCAGGCATTGACGCGCCTGGTGACGACATGATTCTTCCATGTGCTTGAGGGTGCTACTTGGCGGTATAACCGCCGTCAATCATGATGGTTTGGCCCGTGATGTAGCTGGACGCATCGCTGGCCAAGAAAACAGCCAGGCCATGGATGTCTGAGAGCTCGCCATTTCGACCTAAACAGGTTTGTGCAGCATGCCGTGCGACCAACTCCGGGTTGTCAAAGACAGGTGCTGTCAAAGCCGTCGGAAAAAATCCAGGCCCGATGGCGTTGCAGGTGATGCCGTGTGGGCCCCATTCGAGTGCCATGGCCCGGGTCAGCTGAACGATGCCGCCTTTGCCTGCGCCATAGGGTGCGCTGTTGGCAAATGCCCGGTGGCTTTGCAGGCTACCGATGTTGATGATGCGACCCCAGCCGCGCTGCTTCATGGCTGGTGCCAGCGCCTGGGTCAGGAAAAACGGGGCGCTCAAGTGCAGGTTGATTTGGGTCATCCAGCTCGCTACCGAGATATCTCCGAAAGGTTCACGCAGGTTCACGCCGGCTGCATTCACCAAAATATCGACCGGACCGAGGGCCAGCGTTTGGCGTGCGCCTTCCTGAGCGGCCTCTGGAGAGGCGAGGTCGCAAACCAGGGTGCGCACCGAGATGCCCATGGCGGACATTTTTTCAGCAGATTGCGTCAACAGGTCTTGTCTGCGGGCCATCAAGACAAGTTGTGCCCCGGCCATGCCCAGTGCCTCCGCCATGGCTTCGCCCAGCCCGGAGCTGCCCCCGGTGACCAGTGCGGTGCGACCGGTCAGATCAAAAGAAGCAGGCAACCGGTTCATGCGATGGCCCCAGGTTTTTGAACGCTGTGTTGATCGAACGGGTGCTTCATGCTCATACTTTCACGGGTTCACCCAGTTCAAACGACTGGCCTGGAAAGTATTTGGCCAAGCGGTCATCGGCCGTGCGGGCATGGGCTTCCATGCCTTCCAGCCTGGAGATGCGGGCGGTGGCCAGGCCGATGTCGCGTGCGGCTTCACGCGTCATTTTTTGCCAAGTGAAGGTTTTCAGGAACTTGTGCACCGACAAGCCGCCTGAATAACGCGCCGCGCCTTTGGTGGGCAGCACGTGGTTGGGGCCGCTGGCTTTGTCACCGTAGGCCACGGTGGTCTCTTCGCCCAAAAACAAGGAGCCATAGCAGGTCAGTGTTTTGAGCCACCAATCGAGGTCGGCGGCGTGCACTTCCAGGTGTTCACTGGCATAGCGGTCGGAGATTTCCACCACCTCGTCACGGCTGTCACACAGCATGACTTCGCCGTAATCGCGCCAAGCGGCACCGGCGGCATCGCGTGCGGTGGGGGGCAGCAAATCAATCAATGGGGGCACTTGCCGCATGACTTCTTCGGCCAAGCTGCGGCTGGTGGTGAACAGCCAAGCGGGTGACTCGTGGCCGTGTTCTGCTTGACCCACCAAGTCGCTGGCGACGATGGCCGGGTCGGCCGTTTCGTCGGCGATGATGCCGATCTCTGAGGGGCCTGCAAACACGTCAATGCCCACTTTGCCAAACAAGGTGCGTTTCGCCTCGGCTACAAATTTGTTGCCCGGGCCCACGATCACGTCGGCTGGTTTGCCTGTGAACAGACCATAGGCCATGGTGGCAATGGCTTGCACCCCACCCAGGGTCATGATGATGTCGGCCCCGGCTTTGTTGAAGGCGTAGAGCAGATAAGGGTGCATCGGCCCCCCTCGAAAAGGCCCCGAGCAAGCGATGATGGTCTTGACACCTGCCGCCTTGGCGGTGGCCACACCCATGTAGGCACTCGCAATGTGTGCGTAACGTCCGGCCGGGGCATAGCAGCCGGCCACATTCACGGGCAGCACCCGCTGACCGGCGGTGACACCTGGGTGCAGTTCGACCTGGAATTCCGACAGAGAGCGTCGCTGGGCTTGCGCAAAATCAAAGACCTGCTTGATGGCGAAGTCAATGTCCGCCTTGACCTGTGCAGGCACTTCGCGTGCATTGGCGTCGATCTGCGCCTGAGTGACGACCATCTCGCCCGTCCATTGGTCCAGGTCGGCGGCGTACTTGCGCACTGCAGCTTCACCGTTTTTCTGGATCTCGGCCAGCATGGTGTTGACAACCTCTTGAGCCTTGGCTGTTTCGGTCTCGGGTGTCTTGTCTGCTTTTTTTAAATACGTGATGGCCACGTTGATCTCCAGGCTGAAGTGTGTTGTAAGAATCGAGGCAAATGAAGTCCCCATGCACGTCAAATCGTGCACAAGTCGACAGAAAAATGGGTGCGCCAGAACCAGGATTTATGTTCCGGGTTCTGGCTTGGAAAATTACCGGGTCGAGTTGGCCAACTCACGCAGTTTGGGGTCGGCCTGCACCAGCTTCATGTACTCATCGGTCACGAAGTCGGCCACCGCTGGCACTTGTTGCACGGCACCGGTTTCGCGCATGAAGCCCGACAGTTCAGTGAACCAGCCATCCATCATGGAGTTGGCGTTGCCACCTGTGCGTTCCATGGTTTTGAGTTGCTGGGCCAGTGTGAAGGTAGGCCGGGTTTCAAACTCTTTGTTCATCGCGGCATCGCTGATGCTGACGCCACCCTTGGCGTAAAAGTCTTTCATCATGCGAATGGCTTCGGGGCGATTCACGCCCATCCAGCTCCAGGCGCGCAGATAGACAGCGAGGAATTTGGCCACGTTTTGCGGATTCTGCTTGGCGTAATCACCGCGTGCGATCAAGGCACCCGGAACAATAGCGCCGCTGTCCTTTCCGTTGCACAGCATTTTTGCACCCGCTTTTTCTTCCACCGTGTAGGTGTTGGGCGCCCACATGCCAGCCAGGTCAGAGTTGTTGGACGACAGCGCCGAAATGATCTCGGCTTGGCCCATGTTCTTCATGACAACATCGGATTTTTTGAGGCCGTACTTTTTCAGGCAGGCCTGCACCGCGAAGTCGGCCGTCGAGTTTTGCGTCAAGGTGATGGTCTTGCCGCGCAAAGCACCGGCAGGGTCTTTGGCGAAATCAGCAGCGGCTTTGCTGCTGCCCACCAGCCCGTTGGCGGCCGACTCGTCATTGGTGATGCCAATCGTCTTGATGCCAAAACGCACATGCCCCAACACGGCAGGCACCGAGCCCGTGCCGCCCACATCCCAAGAACCTGCGGCTGAGGCCGCGATCTGTGGCACGCCCGCTGGGAAGGTGGAGAACTCGGGCGCCAAGCCCACGTCTTTCCACCAGCCTTTTTCGGTGGCGATGTGGAACGGTAAAGCCCAATAAAGAGAGGGCTGGTAGCTGATCTTGATAGGCGTCAGTGCTTGCGCTTGTGCGGTGCCAGACAGGCTCATCACGAGGCTGATACCCAGGGCTGCGGCGGCGAGTTTTTTCATGTCGTTGTCTCCTTCGGTTGGTGGTTGCTTTAATGATCCGTGCCCGCGTGCTCTTCACGCAAAGACTTCCAGATTCGGGTGCGCAAATGGACGAAGCTTTCCAAGTCCATCACGTCTTCGATCTTGCTGTGTTGGTCCCACTGCTCGGCTTCGCGCACAGACTTCACATCCAAAATCTCTTTGATTTTTCCGGGGCGACTGGTCATGACCACGACGCGATCGGCCAGGTACACCGCCTCTTCCACTGCGTGGGTGATGAACAGCACGGTGCGCGGGTTTTTGCGCGCCAGCTTGACCAACTCTTCTTGCATGACCACACGGGTCTGCGCATCGAGCGCGCCAAAGGGCTCGTCCATCAGCAGTACTTGAGGGTTGAGCGCATAGGCGCGCGCAATGGCCACGCGTTGCTGCATGCCCCCTGAGAGTTGGTGGGGGTAAGCGCTCTCGTAGCCCTTGAGGTTCATCAAGGCGATGTAGTGGGCAATCAGGTGTTCGCGCTCGTCTTTGGCAATGCCTTTGCTGCGCAGGCCAAAGTCGATGTTGTCTTGCACCGTTTTCCAGGGAAACAGGGCAAATTGTTGAAACACCACGGCGCGGTCGGGGCCAGGCTCGGTGACCACCACGTCGTTGACTTTTACGGTGCCGCTGCTGGGGAATTCAAGCCCTGCCGCCATGCGCATGCAGGTGGTTTTGCCGCAACCTGATGGCCCCACGATGGCCACGAACTCTTGGTCTTGCACCAGGAGTTGGATCTTGTCGAGGATGAGAAAGTCCTTGCCATCGCGCTGAAAAACGCGGCTGACATCGTTGAACTGGATAGTGGCCATGGGTGGGTTTGGGTTTGAAAAATGACGGTTCAAGCGTTGCGGTGTTTGAGCAATTGCTTTTCCACACGCCGAATCAGGATGTCGATCACCACGCCCACGGCGCCGATGGCGATCATGCCCACCATCACCGTGTCGGTGGCCAAGGCGCTTTGCGCGCGCACAATCAGATTGCCCATGCCGCTGCTGGCCACGATCAGCTCGGCCCCCACCAAAGACAACCAGCCCAGCCCCGCGCCAATGCGCAAACCGGCAATGATGGATGGCACAGCCGCTGGGAACAGCACCTCGGTGATGGTTTTGAAACTGCCCACGCCCAGCATGCTGGCCGCCTCCAAGTAGCGCACCTCGACGTTGCGTGCGCCTCGGTAAGCGTTGATCAGGCAGGGCGGAAAAGCACCGGCAAAAATGATCAAAGTGGGCCCACCGATGCCCGTGCCAAACCACAGCGCGGCAAAGGGCACCCAGGCTACGGGTGCGATGAAGCGCACCGCATCAAAGAGCGGCGTCACGACATCGTCCAGCCAGCGAAACCAGCCCATCGACAAACCCAACGGAATACCCACCAAGGCCGCCAATCCAAAACCCATGCCAAAGCGCTTCAAGCTGGCGTACATGTGTTCTGGCAAGGTGGCGCCGGCAAACGGCGTGTTCATGAGTTCAAACAGTTTGAGCAAGACCTCGTGCGGCATGGGCAAAAATTGGGGCGGTGAAAAATGCAGCGCCCGGGCCAAGTACCAAAAGGCAAAAAACGCCACCGTGCCGGTGACCGTGAGGCCCCAAAACTGGGCTCGGCTCAGGTCTTTGTTCATGTGGCCACCCGTCCTTTGCGCCAGAGCATGGCGCGCTCTTCCAGCACCCCCAACAGCCAGGTGGTGGACGCACCGCACAGGCCCACAAAGACCATGGCCACCAAAATCATGGCGGGAAAAATGTCCTGTGCGGCTTGATTCAAGATGCTGCCTAAGCCGTAAAGTGCGCCAATGAGTTCAGCCGCCACCAGGGTGGTCCAACTGGCCTGCAAAGACAGCCGCAGCCCGGTGAAAATCATGGGCAAGGCACCTGGGACCAACACCTCGGAGACCATGCGCCAGCCCCGAATGCCCAACATGCTGGCCGCTTCCATCACCGGTGTCTCGATGTTCCGAACACCGGTGTAACTGTTGATGACCGAGGGCACAAAGGCGGCCACGAAGATGACCAAAATTTTGGAGCCATCGTCCAGGCCCAGCCAGACAATGGCCAAAGGAATCCAGGCCAACGGGGGGATGGGGCGCAGCAGCAAAAAAGCCGGGTTGATCAGCGCTTCGGCCCGGCGTGAGTAGCCCATCAGCAAACCCAGTGGCACGCCGATAGAGACCGCCACGGCAAAACCCATCGCGACCAGTTTCAGGCTGTGCAGAATGTGCTGGTGCAACTTGCCGTTGCCGTAGCCCTCGGTCTGGATGAAGGTGAAAGCACTGAGCACTTCGACTGGGCGCGGAAAGCGAGACGGGTTGATCCAGCCGGTGAGAGTGGTGCTGAGGTACCACAAGCCCATGACCAGCAAAAGGGTGGCGACGCCCAGCGCTGAGCGGCGGTAACTTATTCCTTGGGCCAGGGCCACCATGCTTCCTTTCACAGGGATTTTTGGAGTGCTTTCAAAATGTAAGCGCTTGCATGGATTTTTGTTTTGTTGCCTGATGTTGTCAATCATGAAAACCCGAATAGCCCGCGAAATCAGGGAAAACACCGAAATGAAATTTGAAAGGGCTTACATTTAAGTGCCATCGATCGGCGACTTATGGCATGCTAAGTCCCCATGAAACAAAGCGCCACGATTCAGGACGTTGCCCGGCTGGCGGGGGTGTCCACCGCGACTGTATCGCGTGTGCTCAGCAAGCCCGGTGTGGTTCGCAGCCACACGCAAGAGCAGGTGATGGCGGCGGTCAGGCAACTGGACTATCAACCTGTCGCGGCGGCTCGCGCGCTGGCATCAGGCCGCACCCACACCGTCGGCTGCGTCATTCCCACCCTGGACCATGCCATTTTTGCCCGCAGCACCCAGGCCATGCAGACCACGCTGGCGCAGGCGGGCTACCAGCTGTTGGTGGCCAGCCATGAATACGATCCGGGCACTGAATTGGAATTGGTGCGTGCTTTGCAACAGCGTGGCGTGGATGCTCTGGTGCTGGTCGGCACCGACCATGCCCCCCGGCTGTGGGAGGCGCTGAGCGTTTGGCGTAAACCCACCCTGCTGACTTGGTCCTGCGACCCGCGCTTGCCGTCCTTGGGCTTTGACAACGCGGGGGCGGCCCGCATGGCCACTGAACATTTGCTGGGGCTGGGGCACCGGGACATCGCCGTCATCTCAGGGTTCAGCGCGCACAACGACCGCGCTCGCAGCCGGATTGAGGGCGTGCGCCAAGCACTGACGCAGCACAAGCTGACACTTCAACCGAGCCTGATCACAGAGCAGGCTTTCAATCTGGAGGGGGGACGTCTGGGGCTGCGCAAGCTGATGAGCGCCCGGCAGCCGCCCACGGCCATTTTTTGCGGCAACGACCTCTTGGCCGTGGGCGCATTGCTCGAAGCCCAGCGCATGCATCTGAAGGTTCCAGAACAACTTTCGATTTGCGGCATTGACAACCTCGAGATCGCTGAAGCCATCAATCCAGGGCTCACCACCGTCAGCCTGCCCACGCAGGATCTGGGCCGAATTGCTGCGCAATACATGTTGTCCGCCATTTCGGGTGAGGTCATTGCAGCGCAGTCCTTGCTGCCATTCGAACTGGTGGTTCGGGGCAGTACCGCAGTGTTGTCCAGCTGAAGCACCCAGCCTGGCTGCCCGGTTGTTTGCCAGCCCCGGGAACGGCGGCAGGTCAGGGGGCCAGTCGCTCACGCAACCATTGGCCATCGCCTTGCGAGTAGCGCAATCGGTCGTGCAGTCGGCTTTTGCGACCTTGCCAGAACTGCCATTCATCGGGCACCAGACGGTAACCGCCCCAGTGCGGTGGGCGTGGCGGCCTGAGCATGAATTGCGCGGCGTATTTGGCGGCGTTGGTCACCAGCACGGTGCGGCCCTCGATCACCTGGCTTTGCGGTGAGGCCCAGGCCCCAATGCGTGAGTCCAGTGGGCGGCTGTGAAAATAGGCATCGCTTTCTTCGTCACTGACTTTCTCGACCCGGCCTTCGATGCGCACCACGCGCTCCAGCTCCACCCAGTGAAATTGCAGCGCGGCAAAAGGGTTGCCCGCCAGCTCCTGGCCCT
The DNA here is from genome assembly GCF_044361985.1 of Limnohabitans sp. Taxonomy (GTDB): domain Bacteria; phylum Pseudomonadota; class Gammaproteobacteria; order Burkholderiales; family Burkholderiaceae_C; genus Limnohabitans_A. Next base: position 15,530 of record NZ_JBIKHV010000005.1, read on the forward strand.
TGCGGCTGTCGTAATTGGTGTACCAGACAATGCCGCGCTCGTCGCAGCCTTTGATCAGTACCACGCGCGTGCTGGGCCGCAGGTTGCTGGCCACGGTGGCCAGTGTCATGGCGTTCGGCTCGGGCACTTCAGCCGCAATGGCTTCTTGCAGCCATTGCTCAAATTGCTTGAGGGGGTCGGCGTTGGAGGCGTTTTCGTTGAGCTCGGCTTTTTCGTAGCTCTTGCGCAGGTCGGCGATGTTCATACAGCAAGTATAGGCATGCCCTGTTGATGCCGGCCCGGGTGGTGCTGGTGAGCTTGAGCAGGGCAGGGGCTTAAGACGCAGGATGGACAGGGCGCACTTCAGTCGGCATGGCGGAGTAAAGCGGCCAAAGCCCGGTCTTCGATGCCATGGGCGAGCAAGCTCTCGTAGGTTTGCAGGGCGTAGTCCCGCGTGGTGCCAAAGCGTCCGCACGCCTGCTGAAAAATCTGACGGTAGGTTTCTGCAGGCAAGTGACCAGTGAAACTGGGGCTGCTGCGCGGCAGGGTGAAGGCCAGCGCCTTGACCCGGCCCTGGGGCGTGGCGCAGGGCAGCCAGCAGGGGGTGTAGACGTCCATGGGCATTTCCCTGGCCCAAAGCCGCGTCAACACTTTATCGGCCTGGTCTTTGGCAACTCGGTAAACCATGCCCTGGCAGCTGCCACCGGGCAGCAAGGCAAACACCAGGCCGGGGCATTCTGGGCTGCCCCGGTTCAGGCGGCTCCACATTTTGAGGGCGCGGTGCCAGCCCCAGACACGGCTGATGTGCTGCTCTTGCGCCTCGAATTCGGGCCGCCACAGCAAGGAGGCGTAGCCAAATACCCACAAGTCCTGACCGGCGGCACACTGCTTTCGAAAATGCTCAAGCAAAGGGCCCTGAAAAGCAGGCGATCCGTTGGCATGGGCCAAGCTGGTTGGCGCGTTGGCAGTTGTATCTGTCATGTGCAATCAGGGCCCTTTTGACCATTTTGAAACCATTTTCGGAGAAAATAAAAACGCCCAAGCCTTCATGCGAGCATTCATCCGCAAACGGGCAGGTTTTGCAGGGCGATCCGTTGAACAGTGGCATGCTGCGGAGCGTCCTTGAAGTTGCTAACCCTAGGTTTCTAAGTTATTGATTTTTATAGACGATCTGAAATTTGCGTCACAGTACTTACTATCAATGCGTCATTGAAGTTGCTACTTTTCCAGTTTTGCGTCCCTGAAGTTTCAATTTTTCTAAGGAGCTCGATTTGGTCTTTCTGAGCGACCAAGGCGACAGTCAAATGGACTGGTTTGCAGCCAAAGCAGTCACTGTGGTGTGCTTCAGACAACGGCAGCTCTCTGCCTGAGAGCTCTCGGCGTGGCAATCACGTCAAAGGTTAGCTGCTGGCCCGCCGCAGCTATCGCGGCAAACTTGGCGTGGCAGTCGACGCACTTTTGTGCGGCTGATGCACGACAACTCGTAAATTACTGCGCTGTGTGGACCCAGTTCTCTGCTTCCAGCGCAGGCACCCGTGCAAACTCCCCCATGTTGTTCGTCACCAGCACCAGGCCTTCGCTGCGGGCGTGGGCTGCAATGTGCGTGTCGTTCACACCTATAGGCTGGCCGAGTTTTTCCAAGGCGGCGCGAATGACTCCGTAATGTTGCGCGGCCTTGGGGCCATAGGGCAGAACTTCTAGGCGACTGCAAAAGTCTTCGATAGCGGCTAGGTTCTCGCTCACCCGGCTGCTTTTCTCCGCACCGTGCAAGAGTTCGGCGAGGGTAACCGAGGAAATTGCCATGCGGCTGGCGTTGGTGTTGAAAGTGGAAAGCACCTCGACAGGTCGCCGCTTCAACACGTAGATGACGATGTTGGTGTCCAGCAGGTAACGCAGCATCAGAGCGCCTCCCGCTCCGGCTGGTGCTGGGTGGCGCGCTCGGGCAGGAAGTCGTCGCTAACTGTGGGGCCACCCAGAAAGAAGCTGTCCCAGGTTTGGCCTAGGGGGGCGAGGATGCGCTCGTTACCTTTGACGCGTATCTCTACTTTTTGGACACCCTCGGGTAGACGCACGTCCAAAGGGAGACGAACGGCCTGGGTACGGTTATTGACGAAAACAGTGCCGATGGACATGATGACCTCCACGAAAAGTATATAGCAATTGTATATGGCGGCTCCGCAGTAGTCAATTGGGCGTTTTACAAAGGTCTCGGTTCCGCCACAGCACACGCTTTAAGAGCTCCAGCGTGAGTCAATTCCCACTTCTCAATTCCCGATTCAAGCCAGTGGCCAATGGCAGGAGAGGGCGGAAGCAGTCACTGTGGTGTGCCGCAGACAACGGCGGCTTCCAGCCTCAAACAGACCAAATACATTGCTGCTGAAAATAGCATTTTCAGTGACGCATAAGAGCAACAACAGTGACGTTCTGCACATGCGCCTGAAAGTCGTACCCGGTATGTAACCCGCAGAACGCGCCAAAAGAGTGAACCCGGTTACCATTCATCATGTAACTTAGTTACCAACTTGCGTGCATCAACTGCAAGTTGAGCTTTTCGACATGAAACAACCGACTGCCACACCTCCTTTTGCTGATTGGTCAGACCCATGCCCATGACACTTCACCCCACGGTGGCCGCCGTCACGGCCCGCATCACCGAGCGCAGCCGCCCGACCCGCCAAGTCTATTTGCAGCAGGTGGACGCCGCTGCCAGCAAAGACCCCGGTGCGCAGCGCCTGGGTTGCGCCAACGTGGCCCATGCCTTTGCCGCCATGCCCGATGCCGACAAGGGCCGCGCCACCGCGCTTGACAAAATCAAAGTGGTGGCACCGCGTGCGCCCAACATCGGCATCGTCAATGCCTACAACGACTTGCTGTCGGCCCATGCCCCTTTGCAGCATTACCCCGACCTGATCAAAGACGAAGCTCGCAAGCTGGGCGCCACCGCCCAAGTGGCGGGTGGCGTGCCGGCCATGTGCGATGGCGTGACCCAAGGCACCCCCGGCATGGAGCTGAGCCTGTTCAGCCGCGACGTGATCGCCATGGCCACGGCCGTGTCGCTCAGCCACGACGTGTTTGACGCCGCCCTGATGCTGGGCGTGTGCGACAAGATCGTGCCGGGCCTGTTGATTGGTGCCTTGCAGTTCGGCCATTTGCCCACGGTGTTTGTGCCTGCAGGCCCCATGACCAGTGGCTTGTCCAACAACGAAAAATCCAAGGTACGCGAACAAGCCGCTTTGGGCTTGGTTGGCCGCCCTGAATTGCTCGAAGCCGAGTCGGCCGCCTACCACGGCGAAGGCACCTGCACTTTTTATGGCACGGCCAACAGCAACCAGATGCTGCTCGAAGCCATGGGTCTGCATGTGCCGGGCACCGCCTTCATCAACCCTGCCGAAGGCCTGCGCCAAGAACTCACCCGGGAAGCTGCCCGCACCGTGCTGGCGCTGGTGAAGGCCAAGAATTTCACCCCCATCGGGCACCTGGTGGACGAGCGCTGCATCGTCAACGCCATGGTGGCTTTGCTGGCCACGGGCGGCTCGACCAACCATTTGATCCACTGGGTGGCGGTGGCCCGCGCTGCAGGCATCGTGATCGACTGGGACGATTTTTCAGCCTTGTCCGATGTGGTGCCCTTGCTGAGTCGCGTCTACCCCAACGGCAGCGCCGATGTGAACCAGTTCCAGGCTGCGGGTGGCCCGGGGTATGTGATTCGCGAACTGCTCGACGCGGGGTTGATGCACCCCGATGTGTTGACGGTGCGTGCTGGGGGCCTGCGCGAATTCACCCGCATTCCTTCCTCGCAAGACGGCCAACTGGTTTGGCAAGACGTGGGTGTAAGTCGAGATGACACCGTGGTGCGCCCCGCAGCCAGCCCGTTCAGCGCCACCGGTGGCCTGAAGCTGCTGCAAGGCAATTTGGGCCGCAGCGTGATCAAGGTCTCGGCTGTGCCCGAACCCCTGCACATCATTGAAGCGCCCGCGCGCGTGTTCAATTCTCAGGAGGAGTTGCACGTTGCCTTCAAGGCGCTTGAACTGGAATGCGATGTGGTGTGTGTGGTGCGCTGGCAAGGACCGCAAGCCAATGGCATGCCCGAGCTGCACAAACTCACGCCGCCGCTGGCCGTGCTGCAAGGCAAAGGCTTCAAGGTGGCGCTGGTGACCGATGGCCGCATGAGTGGGGCCTCGGGCAAGGTGCCTGCGGCCATCCATGTCTCGCCTGAAGCCGCAGCCGGCGGCCCGTTGGCCAAAGTGCAAGACGGTGATCTGATCCGCCTCGACGGTGTGGCGGGCACCCTGCAAGTGCTGGTGAGTGAGGCCGAATGGGCGGCGCGCCCACTGGCCCAAATGCCTGCCGAGCTGCGCGCTGCCAATGGCGTGGGCATGGGCCGTGAACTGTTTGCCAATATGCGCCGTAACGCGCTCAAAGCCGAAGAAGGAGCCTGCACATGGCTGTGAATTTCAAGCGTCCATTGACCGCTCTGCAAGTGATGCAGGACGCCCCCGTGATCCCCGTGATCGTGCTCAACGATGTGGCGCATGCGGTGCCCATGGCGCGGGCCTTGCTCGCCGGTGGTATCCGCATGCTCGAGGTGACTTTGCGCACCCCGCAGGCGCTGGCCTGTATGGAAGCGATCGCCAAAGAAGTGCCCGGTGCCGTGGTGGGTGCAGGCACGGTGCGCAGCCCGGCAGATGCTGCTGCCGCCGCCAAAGCCGGTGCGCAGTTTGCAGTCAGCCCCGGTTATACGAAAGCTGTGGGCCAAGCTTGCCGCGACCATGGCTTGTCGCTGTTGCCCGGTGTGGCTACCGGCAGCGAAATCATGATGGCGCAAGAAGACGGCTACACCGAACTCAAGTTTTTCCCGGCCATGCAGGCCGGTGGCCCGGCGATGCTCAAGGCCTGGAGCGGCCCGTTCTTTGACGTGAAGTTTTGCCCCACCGGGGGTGTCACGCCAGGCAATGCGGCTGATTTTTTCAGCCTGTCCAATGTGGCCTGTGTGGGCGGCTCGTGGCTGGTGCCCGCCGATGCGCTGGCCCAGGGCGACTGGGCGCGCATCGAGGCGCTGGCACGCGAGGCCTGCCAAATTCAGCGCAAGCCCTGACCTGCAGCGTACTCGGGCCGCTGAATCAACTCGACCTTATAACCATCGGGATCGGTCACAAAGGCGATCACGGTGCTGCCGCCTTTGACAGGGCCTGCCTCGCGCGTGACTTTGCCGCCTGAAGCCTTGATCTTTTCGCACGCCGCATACGCGTCGGGCACGCCCAGCGCGATGTGGCCGTAGGCCGTGCCCATGTCGTAGCTTTCCGTGCCCCAGTTGAAGGTCAGCTCCAGCTCGGCATGGTCGGGGTTGTTGCCATAGCCGACAAAGGCCAGCGAGTATTTGTACTCGGGGTTTTCAGAGGTGCGCAGCAGTTTCATGCCCAAGACCTGAGTATAAAAATCGATCGAGCGTTGCAGGTTGCCAACGCGCAGCATGGTGTGAAGAAGTCTCATGTTCGGGTTCCGTTTCAGTTCAATGTTTCGTGTCAATCATTTTTAAGGGCGATGCGTGGCGTGGACTCACACCGGAACGGTGTAATTGAGCGCCATGCGCCCGCCATCGACGGTGACGATCTCGCCCGTGATGTAGCTGGCCGCATCACTGGCCAGAAAAGCGACCACCTTGGCCACCTCGTCGGGCTCGCCCAGGCGCTTCATGGGCGTGCGCATCATGATTTTCTTTTCGGCGGCTTCGCTGGTCAGTACCGCCTGGCGGGCCAGTTCGGTCGCAATGGTGCCGGGTGCGACCGCGTTCACGCGGATGCCGAAGTCGGCCAATGCCAAAGCCATGGCCCGCGTCAGCTGGTTGATGCCCCCCTTGCTCACGTTGTAGCTGGCAATGTTGGGAATGGCCAGCACCGCGTTGACCGAACTCATGTTCACGATTGATCCGCCCCCGGAGCTTTTCATGGCGCGGGCTGCGGCCTGGCCCATCAAAAACGAGCCTTTGATGTTGACCTTGATCACGGCATCAAAGTCTTCCTCGGTCACGTCCAGAAAGTCGGCCGCCTTGAAAATGCCCGCATTGTTGACCAGCACATCAATGCGACCAAAGGTGTGCAGCGCATGGGCCACCAGGGCGTCGACATCGGCTTTCAGCGACACATCGCAGACCATGAAGTCAGCGCTTTGGCCTTGGGCGCGCAATTCGGCGGCCACGGTGCTGCCACGTTCGCTGTTCACGTCGGCCAGCACCACATGGGCTTGCTCGGCGGCGAAACGCCTGGCACAGGCCTCGCCAATGCCGTTGGCGGCACCGGTGACGATGACCACGCGGCCCTGCAGGCCAAACGAAAGGGTGTTGGAAATGGGCATGGTGAAAAGCCTTCTGTACAAGTCGGGTTGGAGTTCTCATGCCGATGCTGCCACAAGGCCGATGTGCACGCAGTCACCAGCTGTCCCTTGGGTAACCCATGGGACCCTCAGACCGATGGGCTGACCACGCCCTGGCGTCTGTTCATCAAGTAACATTGTCCGAATTCAATTCGCCCGATGCCGGGTTTCAAAGGAGAACGCAATGTTCAGTCATGTGATGCTGGGTGTGAGTGACCTGGAAGTTTCCAAAAAGTTTTACGACGCCCTGCTGGGCACGCTGGACCTGGGCCCCGGAGTGGCCAACAAAAACCGGTATTTCTACCGCAGCCCTACAGGCACTTTTGCCATCACCACGCCCATCAACGGCGATCCTGCCACCCACGGCAACGGCAGCACGATTGGCTTTTCGGTCAAGTCTGCTGAGCAGGGCAACGCTTTCCATGCAGCGGGTGTGGCCAACGGGGGCGCCACCTGCGAAGACCCACCTGGTTTTCGTGAAACCCCTGCCGGCAAAATTTACCTGGCGTATTTGCGTGACCCGGATGGCAACAAACTCTGTGCCTTGCACCGTCCTGGATGAAGGCGCCACCCAGATTGCAAGCCCTCATTGAAGAGGGCCTGATCGACACCGTGGTGCGCCAACTCATGAGTGGCAAAGAGGCGATGGTGTTTGTGGTGCGCTGCGGAGAAGAAACCCGTTGCGCCAAGATCTACAAAGAAGCCACGCACCGCAGTTTCCGGCAAGCGGTGGACTACACCGAAAACCGCAAGGTCAAAAATTCGCGTTCGGCCCGGGCCATGGCCAAGGGCAGCAAGTTTGGCCGGCAAGAGCAAGAGGCCGCCTGGCAAAGTGCCGAGGTGGATGCCTTGTATCGGCTGGCCGCTGCAGGCGTGCGTGTGCCCCGTCCGTACAATTTTTTTGACGGTGTGTTGCTCATGGAGTTGGTGACCGATGTGCATGGTGATGCTGCCCCGCGCCTGAACGATGTGGCCTTCACCCCCGAGCAAGCTTTGCAGCACCACGCGACCCTGATTGCCGAGGTGGTGCGCATGTTGTGCGCGGGTGTGGTGCACGGGGATTTATCAGAGTTCAACATCTTGCTGGCGCATGTTCCGGGCGAAGAGGGTGCAGCCGGTGTGGACGAACCCGTCATCATCGACTTGCCACAAGCCGTGGATGCCGCAGGCAACAACCATGCGCAGCGCATGCTGATGCGCGATGTGGGCAACCTGCGTGATTTTTTTGGGCAGTTTGCGCCCACCCTTTTGAAAACCGACTACGGCCCTGAAATCTGGAGCCTGTACCAAAGCGGATTGCTGGGCAACGACACCCCACTCACTGGGCGCTTTGACCGGACCCATGCCGATGTGGACATGCACGCTGTGCTGCGTGAAATCGACGATGCACGGGCCGAAGATGCTGCCCGCAGATTGCGCATGTCCACAGCGGCTTGAGGCGGTGCCCCAAACCGTGCCTCGGCCCGTCCCCACTTTGGCGCTTGAGCCGCACGCCGTTTCACGTTTGCGCAGCGCCAGACTGGCCCGCAGCATCAAACCCTTTCTGGCGCGCGGAGGCATCAAAGGCCAGCGCTGCGCCGGCTGCCGTTTGGTGCCCAGCCACTGCATGTGCGCTGTGCGCAGCGTGTTGTCCACACGGGCTGGCGTGTGTTTGTTGATGGCCGACATCGAACCGCTCAAGCCCAGCAACACCGGCTGGCTGATTGCTGACGTGGTGCAAGACACCTTTGCTTTTGGCTGGGCCCGCACCGAGGTCGACCCGGCTTTGCTGGCGCTGCTGGCCGATCCGCAGTGGCAGCCTTATGTGGTTTTCCCGGGTGAATTCGTGCTGCCAGAAAGGGTCGTGCACGAGATTCAAACCACGCCGACAGGCCAGCGACCGCTGTTCATATTGCTTGATGCCACCTGGCCCGAAGCGCGCAAGATGTTTCGCAAAAGCCCGTACCTGAACACCTTGCCGGTGCTCAGTCTGAACCCTGAGCAAGTCTCGCGCTACCAACTGCGTCGTTCACGGCGCGATGACCACTTTTGCACCAGCGAAGTCGCCTCGCTTTGCTTCGAGTTGGCCGGTGAGGCCCATGTCGCTCAAACCTTGCAGGCCTACCTGGACGTTTACACCCACCACTACCTGCAAGCCAAGCACCAGTTGCCGCCGGATTGGCAAGGGCAGGCGCATGAGCGCTTGCGGAGTTGGATGCAGGTGTAAGCTTTATCCCAAATTTCAAAGGAGAATTCCTTGTCCAGTCCTGCCGCCCCCCACCCTGTTGCCACTTCCCGGACCATCGAGCGCCTGGTGGCTGGCCAAGCCACATCGGACGGCGCGGGCGTCAAGCTCAGCCGCATCCTCACGCAAGACCTGCAGCACCGGCTCGACCCGTTTTTGATGCTGGATGCCTTTGGCAGCGACAAGCCCGACGACTACATCGCCGGGTTTCCGGACCACCCGCACCGGGGCTTTGAAACCGTGACTTACATGATCGCCGGACGCATGCTGCACCGCGACAGCGCCGGCAACGAAGGCTTGCTGCAAAACGGAGGGGTGCAATGGATGACGGCTGGCAAGGGCGTGATCCATTCTGAAATCCCGCAGCAAGATGCGGGCGTGATGGAGGGCTTTCAGCTCTGGCTGAATTTGCACAGCTCGGAGAAGATGAACACCCCCTGGTACCGCGATTTTCAAAACGCGCAGTTGCCGCAATTCAAGACGTTAGAAGGCGTGGCGGTGACGGTCATTTCCGGTTCTAGCCATGGCGTGCAGGGTGCAGTGACCCGCGAGATCACCCAGCCGATTTACCTCGATGCGCACATGCCCATGGGCTCACGCTTTGAGCAAGCGCTGCCTGCTGGGCACAACGCTTTTGTATATGTTTACCGAGGCCAAGTCAGCATCGCAGGACAGGCCGTGCCAGCGCAACGCATGGCGATTTTGGCCAACGCATCGCAGGCCGATGGGGTGGTGATCGAGGCCAGTAAAGATGCCCAGCTGATTTTGGTGGCAGGCAAACCCCTCAAGGAGCCGATCGTGCAATACGGCCCGTTTGTCATGAACACCAAGGAAGAGATCTACCAGGCCTTGGCAGATTTTCGCGAGGGGCGTCTGGGCGAGGTGGCCTGATCGGCCCCTGCGTCCCGTTGGATTTCTTGGCCGTGACAAGGCCTCTGCGCGCGTTCAGTGGGCAGCCAAAAAGCCTTTGCAAATGCGCCAGCATGCCGCTTGAATTGTTTACTTTAATTCGCCGGGTAATTACTGGAAAAAAAATATAGACAGACTTTTTTGGAAGGCGTACCATCATTCAAGTCACTTGAAAGTGGTGAATGTATCTGGAATTTATCAGCTGGAGCTTTCCAAATGGCAGAAGACAATCTGATCGAAAAAATCACTGAAAACCGCTTGCCTCATTACGAGCCCTACGGTTGGCACCATTGGCCTGACCATCCTTGGCTTGCCTATCAGTTTCGCCGAGGTTTGGGTGAGACCCAAGAGGGCGGTGGCTCGGTCAGTGAAGCATTTCAGGCTGCAAGCCGCATGATTCCTGGTGACCTGGAGAGTTGGCACAAAGAATGGATGCATGTCGGCAATCGCAACTGGGATCGGGGTTGTGAAGAAGAGGGCATTGGGCACATCAAAACCGCCATGAATTGCTACTTGCGTGCGGCCAACAACTACCGTCAAGCCGAATTTTTCCTCAAGCCCGAAGATCCCCGCCGCTTGGCAACCTTCGAGAAAATGGAAGCTTGCAGCAAGAAATTCATTTCGCACCTGAACCCTGCTGGCGAAGCAGTGGAAATCCCCTACGAAAACGGCGTCAACATTTGCGCCTATTTTGTGCGCGCACCCTTCCCCGAGAAGCGCCAGCCTGTGCTGATTTGCATGGGTGGCCTTGATTCGATCAAAGACGAAATGTGGTTCATGCAGGCCCATGGAGCGCTTCAGCGTGGCATCTCGGTCTTGATGATCGATGGCCCAGGCCAGGGAGGCACCTTGCGCCGTCACAAAGTGGTCAACCGGGTGGACACCGAAGTGCCTATTGGCAGGTGCATTGACTGGTTGGAAAAGCGTGACGATGTGGACGCCAAGCGCATCGCGCTGGCAGGTTCAAGCTTGGGCGGTTATTACGCAGCCCGCGCCGGTTGCTACGAGCCTCGCTTGGCCGCCTGCATCGCGCACGGTGCGATCTGGGCCATCACCGATCTGTGGGGCAATGCCTCAGAAGAGCATGGTTTGGCCGAGCACATCAAGTGGGTGTTCGGTAAGCCGACGATGAAGGAATCGATGGAAAAAGCCCGCGACTTCACGCTGGACGGGCACCTCGAAAACATGAAATGCCCATTTTTGGTGATGCACGGTGGTCATGACGTGCTGACCGTGTCTCAAGCCCAAAAAGTTTACGACTACGGAAAAGCCAAAGGTGTGGATGTCACGTTAAGGTTGTTGTCTGAAGAAGAGACGGGCGCTGAGCACTGCCAGCACGACAACCCGACCATTGGCCAGGAAATCCTGGCGGACTGGTTGGCAGACCGATTCGGTATCAACCAGAAAAAGTTGTTGAGTACTTCGCACAACCCTTTGATTTGAGGCAGCCATGAACTTCGGTGTGGACAAAGTCAAGGCAGCGGTCATCGCGATCGATTTGCATCGGGGGCACATGGATCTTTCTGTGGCCACCATGCCCGTCAAAACGCAAGCCCAAGCCGATCGGGTGTTGGGCAATGCCTCGCGTCTTTTTGGCTGGTGTCGGGAGCAGGATTGGCCTGTCATCCACATGGTGACCACGTACCGCGATGTGCCTGAGATCCGTTCTAACCCGTTCTGGAGAACGCGTGCCGACGATCCCAACGCCACACGGAAAAATGTGGAACGCCACAACATTCAGGGCTCACCCGGTTGTACGGTGATGCCCCAGGTGATCGATCCGGCAAAGGATTGGATCGTCAACACCAAAAAGCGGTATGACTGCTTTATTGGCACCGATCTTGACTTTACTTTGCGAGCGCATGGCATCAACACCTTGATCGTCACGGGCGTTAACACCAACAGCTGTGTGTTGTCGACGGTGTCGGCAGCCTGCTCCAGAGATTACGCTGTGATTGTGCCCAGCGATTGTGTGGACACCATGGACGACCCCGCTTTGCACGATGCGGCCTTGCTGTGCATTCGAACGGCCTTGGGTTTTGTGATGACCAGCGCTGAAGTCATGTCCTTGACTGATTTGAAAAAGACAGCATGACGGCCCGTTCAAACGCCAAGAACAAAATTCAGGCTAACCAGCCTGTGTTGGCCATCAACACCTTCGCCGGTGGCTTCGATGTGGCCGATTTGGTGTCCCGATTGGGCATTGATATTTTGTTCATCGATTGTGAGCGCGCTGGTATCGGCATTGAATCCGTGGGGCCCATGGCCCGTGCCGCCCAGCACCATGGTGCTGCCGCCGTGGTGCGCAGCAAAACCCGTAACGTGGAAGATTGGGTGAGCTACCTGGACCGAGGCATCGATGGCTTGGTGATCCCCCGGGTGGAGACCGCACAAGAGGCCCATTCAATTCTGGAAACAGTGCGCTATGCCTGTGGTGCCAGGGCCAAAGACATCATCATCATCCCTCAGATTGAATCTGAGGCGGGCATGGAAAACATCGACCAAATTTTGGCCGTCAAGGGCTTTGATGTGTTCCTGATTGGCCCTTACGATTTGTCCCACAGCATGGGATTTGGCGGCGACATCACCGTGCCCCAGGTACAACAAGCACTCGACGAAATTGCCGAAAAAATAATGGCCCAAGGTGAGCGTTTTGGATTGCCCGTGACGCTGGCCAATGTCAAGGCTTGGCAAAAGAAGGGGGCTATTTTTAACTTTCACAGTTTGGAGTCCCTCATCAGGCCCAGCCTTGATCTTCTCAAAAAGGAAATAGCGTGTTGAATGTCAAAGAGCACAAATTGATCAAGGTGGCGCTTGAAGGTTACGCGCCTACCGCCAGCCTGACCGAGGTTCGCGTGCGCGGTCATTCCTTTGTGATCGATGAGCCGCCTTACCGGCACGGCACCGATGTGGGGCCGACCCCTTTGGAGACCCTGCTGGGTGCTTTGATCGGGTGCACCAACGTGATTGCGCGGCGCATCGCCATGGAAATGAAGATCGATTTGAAGATCGACAAAATTGATGTGCTTGGCCATTTGGATCACCGCGGCATAGACCGGGTTGCTGATGTGCCGGTGCCTTTTCCCACCATCGAGTTGATGGTCAAGGCGACGACTTCAGGCACCGAACAAGACATGGTCCGCTTGCGTGAAGACTTGAACGCCCGGTGCCCGATGTCCGTGATATTGAAGCAAGCAGGCAGCCAGATTGTTGAGAGCTGGGAAATTAACTACGTCCAGAAATAAAGGAGTGACCGCATGACCATGATTCCTCGAGAGCGGGTGCCCTACAGCGCCATTGTTGACCGTCCGGTCATGAAGTTGCCCAACGACGGCAAGATCATTGTCTGGACCATTGTCAATCTGGAGGTTTGGGACATCAGCAAGCCCATGGCCCGTCAGGTGATTCCGGCGCCGACCGGGGCTGTTTTGTTGCCCGACGTTGCCAACTGGAGTTGGCACGAATACGGCATGCGGGTAGGTTTTTGGCGCTTCCATGAGATGTACGAAAAACTCGGCATCAAGCCCACCTTGTCCATCAATGCCCGTGTTTGTGAAGATTACCCCCGGGTAGCTCAGGCCTGCCTAGATTCGGGTTGGGAATTCATGGGTCACAGCTACCAGCAGGGGCCGATTCACCTTGAGCCCGACCAGCCTGCCATGATCAAACGCTCACTGGATGTGATTGAAAAATTCACCGGCAAGCGGCCTGTGGGCTGGCTTGGCCCAGGCTTGACGCAGACCAATGAAACCCCTGACCATCTTGCAGCCGCAGGTATCAAATACATTGGTGACTGGGTTTACGACGAAGAGCCGACCGAGATCCAGACCGAGCATGGGCCTTTGGTCACCATTCCTTATACGGTTGAAAACAACGACATTCCCATGATGGCCGTTCAGCATCATGAGGCGTCTTATTGGACGCAAAAATGCATCGACACCTTTGATCGCTTGTACCAGGAAGGCTCGGACCGCCCACGCGTGATGGCCATTGCCATTCACCCCTACATTTCTGGCCAGCCATTTCGCATCAAGTACCTCGAGGACGTTTACAAGCACATGGCCAAACACACGGGTGTGATGCACTGGAACGGTGAACAAATTCTGGATTGGTACCAAGAAGCCAGAAAGACGGCCAAGTAATGACTTACGTCATCCAGGCGCCTGCTGTGGTGGCCGTTCCGGTGGCCGGAACCGACGCCAGCTTTCCTGTCAGAAGGATTTATTGCGTCGGGCGCAATTACCTCGAGCACATTCGGGAAATGAAAGAGTCGGATGAGCGCGATCCACCGTTCTTCTTTCAAAAACCCAGGGATTCGCTGGTCCTGAGTGGCCAGTCACTGCCCTATCCACCTGCGACCGATGACTTCCAGTTTGAAGTCGAGTTGGTGGTGGCCATCGGCAAAGCAGGGCGTGCGGTCAGCAAGGAGCAAGCGCTCGACCATATTTTTGGTTATGCGGTGGGTTTTGACATGACCCGGCGCGACCGTCAACGTGAGTCTGGCAAAAAGGGCTTGCCTTGGGAGATCGGTAAAAGTTTTGATGCATCAGCGCCGTGTGGCCAACTGCACCCCGTGTCTGAGGTTGGGCACATCCGCCAAGGGCGTATCTTTGTCTCGGTCAATGGGCAAGCCAAGCAGGACTCTGTGATTGAAAAGATGATCTGGACTGTGCCCGAGATCGTCAGCAACCTCTCCCACTTGTACGACCTGGGTGAGGGCGATCTGATTTATACCGGCACGCCTGCCGGGGTGGCGCCGGTGCTTCCGGGTGACCGCTTGCTGGGCCGCGTGGATGGCTTGAGCGATCTTGAAATCACCATCGGTGACAGGAGGTAATCGCATGAAGCCACTGGACCGGATCAAGTATTCACCGATCAATGCGCGCAAGCCCTTGAAGCTGCCAGGTGGCGCCCGCATGGTGGTTTGGAACATCGTGAACATTGAGGAGTGGGACATCGAGCAAACGATGCCCCGAACCGTGCTGACGCCGCCTGCCGGAGGCTCGCCCATGCCGGATATTCCCAACTGGGCTTGGCATGAATACGGCAACCGGGTGGGTTTTTGGCGGATGTTGAAAGTGCTGGACCAACTCGACATCAAGGCCGTGTTGGCGATCAACGGATCGGCGATCAAGGCCTATGAACCGATTTCTCAAGCGGCCCTTGATCGGGGCTGGGAATTCATGGGGCATGGTTACACCCAGCGCAACATGCAGAAGGTGGAAAACGAGCAGGAAGACATCGCCAGGACAACCGATGCGATCAAGGCCTTTACCCACAAGCGGCCACGTGGCTGGTTGGGTCCTGGCTTGACTGAAACCTGGCACACCCCTGACTTGCTGTCTGAAAACGGTTATGAATACGTGTGCGATTGGGTGCTGGATGACCAGCCGGTGTATTTGAAAACACGGCACCAGCCCATCGTCAATGTGCCCTACACGCAAGAATGCAACGACGTGGCGATGATGCTGATTCAGCACCACACGGCTTCGGAATACTACCGACGGGGCATCGATCAATTCGAGCAGATTTACGAAGACTCGGCCGATTCGGCCAGGGTGATGGCGTTGGTGGTGCACCCCTACATCATGGGCGCCCCCCATCGGCTCAAATATTACAAGCAGTTGTTGACCGAAATTCGTGCACGCAAAGACGTTTTGTTCTGGACTGGGGAGCAGATTCTTGACTGGTACGGATCGCAGGCGTCGCAGTTTTGAGTTCGGCTCAGGCCTTGGTTTTTGAATGCCTCAAGCCGACTCGCGCAGGATCAGTGGTGTGTTTAAAGTGGCGAAAGTCCCAATCTAAAAGGATGAATCTACCGTGTCGATGACGATATTTCAACTCCTCAATGGCGCAACTTTTGCAGCCTTGCTGTTCGTTGTGGCCAGCGGGTTCACCCTGATCTTTGGCCTGATGCGCATTGTCAACCTGGCCCATGGCGCCCTGTACCTTTTTGGTGGGTATTTGGGGTTGGCGGTGGCCAACCTCACGGGCAATTTCTTTTTGGGGGCCATCGGGGCGGCCGTTGGCGTTGCCCTGATCGGCTTGTTCATCGACTATGGCCTGCTGCGGTTTGTGCGTGGTGTCGAACTCAGGCAGGTGCTGCTCACGCTGGGTGTGGCATTTGTGCTCAACGACCTGGCGCTGGTGCTTTGGGGGGGTGACACCTTCAGCATTCAGGTGCCTGCTTTCCTGGATGGCCCCGCTGAATTCGGGGAAATCACGTATCCGATCTACCGATTGTTTGTGCTGTTGGTGGGCATTGTGATTTTCATCGCGCTCGGTTTGCTGATCACCAAAACACGTTTGGGGGCATTGATCCGGGCCGGGGTCGATGATGCCGAAACGGTCTCCGCCATGGGCGTGGACATTCGTCGCGTGTTCATTTACACCTTCATGCTGGGCTCGGCTTTGGCGGGCTTGGGCGGGGTAATGGGGGGCGCATTCTTGACCCTGTATCCCACGGCCGACTCCGAGATTCTGGTTTACAGCCTGGCCGTGGTCATCATTGGTGGGCGTGGCAGCCTGAAGGGTGCTGCTGTGGGCAGTTTGTTGGTGGGCATGCTGTCCACATTTGGTCAGGTCTGGTTCCCTGAGCTGGCTTACTTTGTGATTTTCGGACCCATGGCGATTTTGTTGGCCTTTAGACCCCTGGGTCTTTTCGGAAAGGTGGCTTGAATGTTGTTCACTAAAAAGCAAATGTTGTATGCGGCTTTGGGCTTGGTTGCTCTGTCGCTGATACCCACGCTCTTGCCTGGTTACAAAACCAGCATTGCGACCGAAATCTTGATTTTTGCGATGCTGGCCATGTCGGTTGACATCATGGCTGGCTTCACGGGGCGAACCTCCTTGTGTCATGGCGCCATCTTTGGCGTAGCCACCTACGTGGTTTTGCACTACGTCACCGTGGTGGGCGGCTCGGTGTGGGTGGGCGCAATGCTGGGGGTGCTGGCCGCCGTGGTCATTTCCATGATCTTTGCTGCTTTGGCGATCAGAACCTCAGGGGTTTATTTCATCTTACTCACCCTGGCGCTCGGCATGATCGTCTGGGGTGTTTGCCTGCGTTGGACCTCTGTCACCGGAGGTGAAAACGGCATTCGAGGCAGTGTGGCGCCGGCGTGGTTGCTCAACAAACAGAATCTGTATTACTTTGTTGCAGCCTGCTTTTCGGTGGTGACCTTCTGCATGTGGAAGTTTGTCAATTCACCCTTCGGTCTCACATTGAAAGGGATTCGGGACAGCGAGTCGCGCATGCGAACACTGGGCTACAACGTGCCCTTGCACTTGTTCATTGGCTTTGTGGTGTCGGGCTTCTTCGCTGGCATTGCGGGCGCCTTGTACGCATTCTTCAACAGTTTTGTCAGCCCTTCAACCGTGGCTTTGGCGCAGTCGGTCGAGGGTTTGCTGATGGCCATTGTGGGCGGCGTAGGTACCTTGTTTGGCGCCATCATCGGGGCCATCCTGGTCATTTCTTTGGAAAACGTGGTCAGTTTGTACACCGAACGCTGGTTGATGGTGCTGGGCTTCATGTTCATTTTCACCATGATCTTTGCGCCGACCGGCGTCCTTGGGGCCGCCCGTAATTTCATCAATTCCCGTCAGAAGAAGTAAGCGCAAGAGGTCAGCGCTAGAGGTCAGAGAGCCGAGTTGTTTTTTCCTTTGTTTGTTCATTAATCAGGAGTGCATCATGAAACGTAGAAATTTCATCCAATCCCTAGGGTTGACTGCTGCCGCTGGCGCAGCCCCATGGGTCAATACTGCGCAGGCCCAGACTGGGCCTATACGCATCGGATTGCTGTCACCCTTGACGGGTGTGCTGGCTGCTGGAGGCAAAGAACTGGTGGAGGGCTTCGAGTTGTACTGGAAGCAAAACGGTTTGACGCTGGCGGGCCGTCAGGTTGAAATCGTGATTGAAGACGACGGTTCCAACCCGGATATGGCTTTGCAAAAATCCCGCAGGTTGGTTGAGCAGCGCAATGTCCATTTTCTAATGGGCAGCGTATTGGCCAACACCGGTTTGGCGATTTCCGAGTACGCGCGCTCCAGCGGAACACCTTATTTCATTCCCGTCGTGGCGGCCGATGAATTGACGCAGCGCAAAGCGGTACCCAACATCGTCCGTGTTGCAGGTTATTCCGCCAGCCAAATGCCTCGGCCATTGGCTGAATATGCGTACAACGTGAAAAAAGTCCGCAAGATCGTGACGATTTCCCAGGATTACACCTTTGGCCATGAGCAGTGCGGTGGCTTCTGCCAAACCTTCACTGAATTGGGTGGTCAAGTGGTGCAGCAGTTCTGGCACCCCATCAACACGGCGGACTTCAGCCCTTACCTGGCACAAATCAAGAACGCAGGGGCTGATGCGGTCTTCGTCATGGAGACAGGCGCTGACGCCAACCGCTTCATCAAGCAATTTCAGAACTTTGGTCTGCAGGGCAAGTTGCCCATGTACGGCGCCATGAACCTGACGGACCAATCTGTGATTCGCACCCTGGGTGCTGAGGCGGGTGGCATCATTTCTTCCGCTCACTTTGCCGAGGGCGCTGACAACGCAGCCACCAAGAAGTTTGTCGCCGAATACACCGCCGCCTACGAAAAACTGCCCTCGATTTACGGTTTTTCGCTTTATTCGGGTGCCATGTGGATTGCCGAAGCGATCAAAAAAATCAATGGCAGGGTGGAGGACAAGACGGCACTGCTCAATGCAGTCAAGTCGACCGAGTTGACCAACTCACCATTGGGTCGGCCGGTCAAGTTGGACCGCTATGGCAACCCCGTCTATGACGTGTTCATTCGTGAAACAAAAGCCAGGCCTGATGGCAAATTCTGGAACGTGCCGATTGAGGTTTACCCAAGCGTTTCGCAATTTGGCAAATACGATCCTGAGGTTTACATGAAGCAGCCTCCTTACAGCCGTGAGTTTCAGGGTATCAAGAAATCCTGATCACTGGATCAATCAGCCTTGAAGTACGCCAACCAGTGTGTTTGAGCCCCCTCAGACACACTGGTCATCTAGGGATATTTTTGTGACGAATTCCATTCTTTCTCTTCAAAACGTGAGCGTCACCTTTGGTGCTTTGCGGGCTGTAGACGGTGTGACCTTGTCGGTGCCTGCAGGCCAAAGGCGAGCCATCATTGGTCCCAATGGGGCCGGGAAAACCACATTGTTCAACGCCATTGCAGGTGTGGTGCCCATCTCAAGCGGCACGGTTCAGTTTGACGGCGTGGACATGACCCGCTTCACAACCAACAAGCGTGCCAGTCTGGGCATTTCGCGCACGTTTCAGATCACCAATCTGTTTCCACAGTTGTCGGTGCAGGAAAACATTCGCTTGGCAGTTTGCGGACTCTCGCGTCGAAAATTTGCGTTGTTTGGCAGCGGCCAGTCCAATCCTGCAGAAAAAGAAGCCATCGATTTGGCGCTTGAAAATTCGCAGTTGACCGCTCAGCGCAACACCGAAGTCAAAACCATGTCGTACGGTGAGCAGCGGCAATTGGAAATGGCCATGGCCCTGGTGCAAAAACCCAAGCTGCTGTTGCTCGATGAGCCGGCTGCCGGTTTGTCACCGGCCGAACGCGTGAAGATGGCCGATGTCATCAACGCACTGCCAAGAGATCTCACCTTGATATTGATTGAACACGACATGGATCTGGCCCTGGGCTTGGTCGACTTCGTCACTTGCCTGCATTTCGGACAAGTGCTCACCGGGGGAACGCCTGATGAGATCCGTGTCGATGAAAAGGTCCAAGAGGTTTATTTGGGAAAGCCGCGCCATGCTTGAAATCAACGATCTGCACAGTTATTACGGTGACGCCCACATCCTGCGGGGTGTCAACATGAAAGTGCCCAAAGGCAAGGTGGTGGCTTTGCTGGGACGAAACGGCATGGGCAAGACCACCCTGATTCGCTCCATCATGGGTTTGAATCCGCCCCGCATCAGCAAAGGCAGCATCCAGTACGACGGTCATGAATTGGTCGGTCTCAGTCCGCACGTCATTGCCGGCAAGCGCATTGGGTTTGTGCCCCAAGGACGACGGCTTTTTGCCTCACTCAGTGTGACGGAACACTTGACGGTATTTGCCTCCAAAAGTGAAAGCAGCCAATGGACGGTCAAGAGAATTTATGAATTGTTTCCACGCCTGGAAGAGCGGAAAAACAATCTGGGCACACAACTGTCGGGGGGTGAGCGTCAAATGCTGGCCGTGGCCAGGGCACTGATGACAGACCCCGAAATGTTGTTGATGGATGAGCCGACCGAAGGGCTGGCGCCTGTGATGGTTCAGCACCTGGAAGAAATTGTGGCCGAACTGGGAAAAACCGGTCTGGGCATTTTGTTGGTTGAGCAAAATCTTTACAGCGCGCTCTCGGTGGCCCACGAGGTGTACTTGATGGAAACCGGGGAAATTGTTCACCACTGCCTGGCCGACGAGCTCATGAATGACCGCGACACCATGCAGCGATTTTTGGGTGTTCGTTAACCACCAACGGCAAAAGTCATGACAGACCAACTCGCTAATTTGGGTTTGTGCGAAGCGGCAGATGCGATCGCGCGCCATGAGGTCAGCTCGGAGCAACTGACCCAAATTGCGCTCGATCGTCTTCAACAATGGGGCCCTCAGCTCAATTGTGTGGCCTCTCTTCAATCGGATGCCGCGTTGGTCGCTGCGCGCAGTGCGGATGTGCAGCGTGCAAAAGGGGGGGCATTGGGTGTTTTGCACGGCGTACCGATGGCCCACAAGGAACTGTTTTATCGCCGTGGCAGAAAAACAAATGACGGCTCCATCATCACGCGGGATTTCGTGCCTGAGGTGACCGCCACCTCATTGACGCGTCTGGACGAGGCGGGTGCCATCGACATGGGGCTTTTGCACATGGCTGAATTCGCCATGAGCCCCACCGGGTTCAATGCGCACTACGGTCATGTACGCAACCCATGGAACACAGATTACTGCCCGGGCGGCTCTTCAAGTGGCTCAGGTGCGGCGGTTGCAGCCATGTTGACCTGTGCCTCCTTGGGCACCGATACGGGTGGCTCTATTCGCCACCCTTCGGCCATGAGTGGCGTCACGGGCCTTAAGCCAACGTGGTCAAGAGTCAGTGGTTTTGGTGTGATGCCTTTGTCCAGGTCGCTCGATTGTGTCGGGCCCCTGGCCCGAAGCGCTCGCGATTGCGCCCGCTTGCTGAAGGTCATTGCGGGTTTCGATCCACTGGACAGTAGCACCAGCCTGCAAGCCGTGCCGGATTACGAAGCGATGCTCGATGGCCAGGTGCGGGGCATGAAAATAGCGGTTCCTGGTGGGTATTACCTGGAACATTTGGATGCCGGTGTGGCCGCTTGCATCGCTGAGGCTTGTCGGGTTTTTGAAGACCTGGGGGCCTCCATCATCAGCACCGAGCCACCCGACATGGCCGTTATCAACCGCATGATGTCGATCGTCCTGACGGTCGAGGCCGCTTCATTGCACAAAGACTGGATCCGGGAGCGGCCGCAAGATTACGCAGAGCAAGTCCTCGCGCGTTTCAAGCCTGGTTTTGATTTCAGCGGCATGGATTATTACGAAGCCATCACCGCCAAAAAAGTGCTGGCTTTGCAATGGGTGAACATGTCCATGGCAGACGCTGACTGTGCGTTGCTGCCCACCATACCGGTACCTGTTCCCAGCATCTCCGAAACCACCAAGGGTGACTGGAGCGAGATCGCCAAGAAGATATCGGCCATCACGCATTGCAATCGGGGCATCAACTATTTGGGGCTGCCTTCGTTGAGCGTACCCGCAGGTTTTGTGAATGCCTTGCCCGTGGCTTTTCAACTGGTGGGCAGAGAATTTCATGAGGGCAAGTTGTTGAAGATGGCCGATGCTTTCCAGCGCGTGACAACTTGGCACCAAAAGAGGCCGCCATTGTCAGCCTGAAGGCAAGGGCTTTTTTGACCGCAACTTCATTGAACCCACAGATGACCACCGTTGGCATGATCGGATTAGGCGTGATGGGGCTGGCCATGGCCCAGAACCTGCAGCAAGCCGGTTTTAGGGTGTGCGGCTACGACATCGATCCTTCAAGGCGAAAACTGCTGAAGAAAGCCAAGGCCACTGTTGGGCAATCCGTCCAGGAAGTGGCTGAAAACGCCGATGTTTTGATCAGTTCTCTGCCATCGACCGAGGCTTTGCTGTTGGTGTCCCGTTCACTCGTCGCATCAGCGCACAAGCGCATGACTTTGGTTGAAACCAGCACCTTGCCGATCCAAGACAAGTTGATGGCGCGGCGGATTCTCAGTCCTGCCCAAATCGTTTTGCTGGATTGTCCTTTGTCCGGGACGGGGTCGCAGGCGCAAACCAAAGACTTGGTGGTTTATGGAAGTGGTCCGTTGGCAGCGTATAAAAAAGTCACGGCCATTCTCGAGGGCTTTTCAAGAAAACAGTTTTATTTGGGTGCGTTTGGCAATGGCATGAAATTGAAACTCATTGCTAATTACCTGGTAGCCATACACAACGCAGCAGCTGCAGAGGCCTTGGTGCTGGCAGAAAAAGCAGGACTGAACCTGGACCTGGTGCTTGCCGCGATTGGTGACAGTGCAGGGCAGTCCAGAATGTGGCAAGTGCGAGGCCCTCGGATGGTGGCGGCCGATTATTCACCGATGATGTCGATGCACCTTTGGCAAAAAGACATGGGCATCATTTCTCAATTCGTTGCAGCGGCAGGTGCGCCATCACCGGTTTTTGATCAAGCCAGAGCGCTCTACAGCATGGCTTACCAAGATGGTCACGGTGACCGGGACAGTTCGGTGATTCATTTGCTGCTCAAGTCGATGTCGGCCCAGCCCGCTGCCGGAAAGTCTTTGCCATGCCCGGATGGTCTTGTGGATTCCAAATGCTGACCCCTATTCATTTCAACG
This sequence comes from Limnohabitans sp., assembly GCF_044361985.1. GTDB lineage: Bacteria > Pseudomonadota > Gammaproteobacteria > Burkholderiales > Burkholderiaceae_C > Limnohabitans_A. Next base: position 37,904 of record NZ_JBIKHV010000005.1, read on the forward strand.
GTGCATGGCAATCCGTCGAAGCCGACCAGCAATCACCGCTTTTGTACGCCTTGCGTCACCAGCTTCAATGCAAGGGAACGCGCTTTGGTTGCGGCAGTGGCCACTGCGGTGCGTGCCATGTTTCGCTGAATGGACGCGCGGTGGCGTCTTGTGACACCCCTGTGGAGTCTGCTGCAAACCAGACCGTGGAGACGGTTGAGCATTTGGTGGCCAGCCAAGTAGGCGCAGTGGTTCGTCAATCTTTCATCGATGTTCAGGCTGCTCAATGTGGTTACTGCATCAATGGCATTCTGGTTTCGCTGATCGTGATGTTCCAGCAGTCCAGCCAGCCAGAGCAAGACCATGTTCTGGCCGTACTGGACCGTCATTTGTGTCGTTGCGGAGCCCATTCCCGGATCCTCAAGGCGGTTGATCTTGCAAGGCAAAGATTGGCCGTGTTGGATCTCGACGTGCGTGTTGATGTTTGAATAGGCACCGAGATGACGACCCTGCTTTTTAGGAAACCCTGAGATGGCCTCGACCTTGATGCCGCCGGGGATTGAAAAAAATCCTCAACTTCTGCAATGGTTGTTTTTTAATGCAACGGATCCGATTACCTTGCATTCGGGCAAGGTTGAGCTGGGTCAGGGTGTCGAAATTGCGTTGCAACAAATCGCCTGTGATGCCTTGGGCATTGACCCTGATCAGCTCCAATTTGAAGGCGGCAACACGCTTTTTGGGCCTGACGAAGGACAAACGGCGGGAAGTCAGAGCATCGACCAGGGCGGCAGCGCGGTTCGCATGGCCTGCTTGTTTGCCCGCGACCTTTTCATGGCGCAAGCGGTCAAGGAGCTGGCAGTTGCAGCTGAGCACATTGCGCTGGCCAGAGGTGTTTTTTCAAGCACTCTGACACAGCACACCTGCAGTTATTGGTCTTTGGCGGACCGGGTGAATTTGGCGCAAGCGATCAAAACATCCAATACAAATCCCCCCCGCCGATGGGTTGGGCAAAGCGTTCAGCGTCCTGATTTCATGCATAAGCTGTCGCGCACTGGGTTCATTCACGATGTCGTGTTATCCGGCATGTTGCACGCCAGAATGATTCGGGGCCCAGTGGGCGAATCGACCATCGACTTTGTGGATAGCCAGGCCATTTCGGAGTTGCCTGGTATCAGCCATGTGGTGCATTCGCGCGACTTTCTGGCGGTTATCGGGCCGGATGAGGCGAGCTTGGTCGGGTCTTTGAAAAAAGTCCGCAGTTTGGTGAAGTTCTCACTGCCGCACCCTCTCCCTATTGTTGCAGACATCGAAGAGCTCATGCTGGGCTTGGCGGGTGAATCCAAAACGGTTCACGAACATGGCACCATCAAGGCGCCGATCATGGCGTACCAGGCGCGTTTTTCAAGACCCTACATCGCACATGCGTCGATCGGTCCATCGTGTGCCTTGGCTCATTTCGTCGATGGCCGAATGAGTGTCTGGTCTCATACGCAAGGGGTTTTCCCGCTTCGTGCTGACCTGGCCAAGGCGCTTTGCCTGGACCTCGATGCGGTTCAGGTTTTTCACATGCACGGTGCAGGTTGTTACGGCCACAACGGTGCAGACGATGTGGCGTTTGATGCGGCATTCATTTCATTCCAATTGGGTTTTCCGATACGCGTTCAATGGATGCGAGAGGACGAAATGACGGCTTCTCCGCTGGGTGCACCCAGTCTGGTGGACATTCAGGCCGGGGTGGATTCGGCAGGACGGATTTCCCAGTGGCATCTGTCCGTCTGGAGTCACTCGCATCTGAACCGTCCCGGGGGAGGCGCCGGTGTCAATCTGCTGGGGGCTTGGCAGGTGGAGGGCGGGCCTGAAAAGCCTGTGCCCGCCGACCTGCCTTTGCCTGCGGGCGGTGGACATCGCAATGCCATCGCCTTGTACGACTTTGCCCATCAGCAAGTGGATTACTGCTTCATACCCAATGCACCTTTTCGCACTTCGGCGTTGCGCAGTTTAGGTTCGTTTGTCAACCTGTTTGCAATTGAATCTTTCATGGATGAAATGGCGGAAAAGCTTGAGGTGGATGCGTTGGATTTTCGCCTGAAGCACCTGAGCGATCCGCGCGCAGTGGCTGTTTTGGAACAGCTTGCTGCAGTGTCCGATTGGCGTCAACAAGGCGAACCCGATGGTCTGCATGGCATGGGTTTGGGTTTTGGGCGTTACAAAAATTCGGCTGGCTATTGCGCCGTCGCCGCCTTGATCCGGGTCGATCAAAATGTGACGGTTGAAAAAGTTTGGGCAGTGGTTGATGTTGGGCTGGTGGTCAACCCGGATGGCTTGATCAATCAAATCGAAGGGGGCATCGTGCAGTCCCTGAGCTGGACACTGAAGGAGCAAGTCAAGTGGGACCAAGATGGCATCACTTCACGCACATGGGAGGCGTATCCGATCATCCCCTTCAGCGAAATACCTGCCATCGAAGTCCATGTGATGGACCGTCCAGATTGTCCAAGTCTGGGCAGTGGTGAAGTCGCCGCTGGCCCTGTCCCTGCGGCTGTGGCCAATGCGCTTTACAGGGCCATCGGCATCCGGGCCAGGCATTTGCCATTGACCATTGAGCGGGTCACACAGTTGGTGTGGGATGCGCAATAGATGGCCAGTTTCATGCCACGATTGCATCGGATTGAATGCGCCTTGACCGTACAGCAGTGAAGCAAAAACTGTTGCTGATTTTCTTTCAATGTCTGGTTTAAACATGTTCTATACCTGCTCATCATCTTGTCAAAACTCAGCGCACATGCACTCGGCAGGTGCCGGCGTTGCACCTGGGCTTTCCCCCCTTGTGAAGGCAGCGGGCAAAGCGCTGGCATCGAATCGGGTGACGTCAGCAAAAACCTCCAAAAGCTTGTCGGTTAAGCCGGCCGCATCCGCCAAGGTGGTGGATGTGCACTGCCACTACTTGAGTCCTGAGGTCAGTGCAAAGTACGCGCATTTGCACCCTTTCAAGCACGATGCCACCGCTGTTTACGCGACCGAACTTTCGCGCCAAGTCAACATGAAGCAGATTCAGGAGCGGGGTGCCAAATTTAGCCAGGTGGCGGTTCGTCTCAAGGACATGGACAAAATGGGCATTGATGTTCAGGTGATCTCGCCTGCGCCCGGGCAGTATTTTTACTTTACCGAGCCTGAACTGGGCGCCCAGATTGCCCGTGATGTCAATGAAAGCATTGCGCGCGTGGTGGCCCAGCAGCCAGATCGGTTTGTGGGCATGGGCACCATCCCCCTGCAAGACGTTGACCTTGCCATTCAGGAGATGGAATACGCCGTCAATGTGCTGGGTTTTCGTGGCGTTGAAATATGCACCAATGTCAACGGTAAAAATTTGACCGACCCTGACCTGAAGCTGGAGAAATTTTTTGCCAAAGCCCAGGACATGGGCATTGTGGTGTTTTTGCACCCCATGGGGTTCTCACAAGGCGAGCGCTTTGTGGAACATTACTTCAACAATGTGATGGGCAATCCGCTCGAGACGAGTTTGGCACTCGGGCATCTCATTTTTGACGGGGTGCTGGCGCGGTACCCTAAGTTGAAAATTCTGGCCTCGCATGGCGGTGGCTATATTGCGAGTTATTGGGCCCGGATGGACCATGCCTGGCGGGCTCGGGAAGATGCCAGGACCGTCATCACAAAAAAGCCTTCCAGTTACCTCGAGAAAATCTATTTTGACAGCATCACCCACGATGCGCGTATTTTGGGAAATCTGGTGGACCGCTACGGCGCCAAACATGTTCTTCTCGGAACCGATTATCCGTTTGACATGGGGGAAGACAATCCGGTCAAATTGATCCGGGATGTTGGCCACATCAGCGATTCAGACCGCGATTTGATCAAGGGTGGAAATGCCCTGAAACTATTTCGCATCAAGAGTTAAGCGATGACACAACAACCCATCCGGGTATTGGAGACACCTTGAAAGCTATCGAAAATTGGAATGCCTTTGTTCCAGGTGAGACATTTCTGCTGGAAGGCCAAGTCAAGGGTCCGCTGAGTGGTTTGACCCTGTCCGTCAAAGATCTGTTTGATGTGGCGGGCCACCCCACTGGCGCAGGCAATCCGGATTGGCTGGCATCCCACGCGGTGCCTGACCGTCACGCACCACTGGTTCAAACGCTGCTGGATGCAGGTGCTTGCATCGTTGGAAAAACCATCACCGAAGAGTTTGCTTACAGCTTGGTCGGTGAAAACATGCATTACGGCACCCCAGTCAACCCCCACAACCCGGATTGCATTCCGGGGGGGTCGAGTTCTGGGGCGGCTGTTTCAGCGGCTGCAGGATTGTGTGATTTTGCAGTTGGAACAGACACTGCTGGCTCCGTGCGCTTACCTGCCAGTTTTTGTGGTCTTTGGGGGTTTCGGCCCAGCCATGGCGCTCTGTCCAGCCAAGGCGTTGTGCCGCTGGCGCCCAGTTTTGATGTGCCAGGATGGATGTCGAAAAGTGTTGACCACTTGCTGCAAGTGGGCTCAGTGGTCTTGCCGCCCGATCAGAAGCTTGCCGCGCCCGATCGCTTGAAGCTGGCTTTACCCGAGGACCTCTGGCTGCGTGTTCAGCCTGGTTTTCGTTCGGCCTTGCAAGCATCGATTGATCGGATCGTGCCTTCTTTTCAAGGTCTCTCGCATGCCAGTCTTGCGCAAGACCATTTGCAAGCTTGGCAAGATGCGTTCCGCTGTGTGCAAGGTCACGAGGCCTGGGCGTCACATGGCGCCTGGATTCGAAGCCACCAACCCCGCTTGGGGCCTGGCATCAAGGAAAGGTTTGAATGGGCCTCGACCATTCAGGATGAAGAGGCAAATCGCGCCCGTGCCAGCATGCTCAAGCACGCCGAAGTCGTTCATGCCTATTTGGACGATGCCGTGATCTGCATGCCCACGGTGGCCAATCTCGCCCCCCTCAAAGGACATGCCAGCAGTGATGAAGATCGCACCAACGCCATGAGCCTGCTTTGCATCGCCTCCATGGCGGGTCTGCCCCAGGTCACGATGCCGCTTGCCGTGCTGGATGGCAAAGCCCTGGGCTTGTCATTGATGGGAGGCCGTCACAGTGACCGCCAGTTGTTGGCTATGGCACAACGCATTCGGAACATGCTGATTTGATCCGGTGTCCAGTGGATCGCAGCAGGCAGGACGCTCAGAAAGTGGGGGGCGTGCTCACCCATAAAACCTGGGTGGTGACTTCGCTGGGATTGAGATAGCTGTGAGGCTCTTCGGATCGGTAGACAAACGAGTCACCGGCATACAGCAAATATTGCACGCCGCTGACGGTCAACGCCAGCACGCCACTCAGAACATACCCAACCTCTTCACCTTCGTGCATGAGGATGCCGTCGCTGCCACCACCCGGTGCCAGTATGTGTAGATTTCCTTCCAGCAAATGACCCAGGTTGGGGGGTATCAGGCGCTCCAGTCGGGAGCCTTTGGCATCAATGCGAAATGTGGAGCGCTCCTTGGCCCGGGTCACGACACCTTGATCTGCTCGTGACTCGCTGAACAAGGCAGTGATCGTGATGTCAAGGCTGTGAACAATGCGGTGGAGCAAGGTCAGGGACACCTGCGCCTTGCCGTTTTCGACTTTGGAAAGCATGCTTTCAGAGCAAAAGGTGCGGACTGCCAAATCTTTGAGCGTCAAGCCCTTGATGTGTCGCAAGTTGCGAATGCGGCGTCCGATGTCTGGGCCATACAAAGAGGGCTCTTCCCTCTCAACGTCTGATTTGGACGCGGCTTGTGCTTTTCGTTGTCGGGGCTGTGCGGTCTTGGAGAGGGCGAGAGGTGGGGCTTTCAAGCTTGGCCGTGCGGTGCTTTTCTTGACACGTGTGGCCAATGCTTTTTCCGGTTTTTGATGGGTTTTGGGTATGCTTTTTTGTGAGTCGGATGGCATAAATGGTGACCAGGTGCAAGATTTAAAAATACAAAATCTGAAAGCGGACAGGTGTTAATTTACAGCGGGTTGCTTCTGTAAAAGGGGGCGGTGCTTAGAGGGTCATATTTATTTATTCAATAAATGTAATTTGACCACAACTCTGAGCTGGGGTTAATCGGTGTTTCTATCGATAAAGGGGCCGGTTGCCGATCGAATGGTGACAAGCCTCCAAGCTGTCCTAGGCGCTGCGGTCCAAGGTGCAACTCTTGCTCGGTCGCCTTCGCCTCTGAACTTCATGCGCTGGCTCCATGGCAAAAGGTCTTGGCAAACGTCATGGCTTTTTCTCTGACTTGATCGGCGTTGCGGCCTGGTGCATACAGTGCCGAACCCAAGCCAAATCCGTTGGCACCAGCAGCGCGGTAGGCGGCCATGTTGTCAGGCGTGATGCCGCCCACGGGCATCAGGGCTGCTTGTGGGGGCAAGATGGCCCGCAGGGCTTTGACGGCGGCCGGAGAAATCATTTCGGCGGGGAACAGTTTGAGCCCGTGTGCCCCTGCGGCCAGTGCCGCAAAGGCTTCGCTGGGGGTGCACACACCAGGCAGCACCACCATGCCCAGCGCCAAAGCTTGCGCCACCACGACTGGATTGAAGTTGGGCGAGACGATCAGTCGACCACCTGCAGCGTGTACGTCTTTCACTTGCTGTGCGTTGAGCACCGTACCCGCACCCATCAGGGCTTGTGGAAACTGTTGGCTCAACAGGGCGATGCTTTGCAAGGGCTCGGGTGAGTTCAAGGGGACTTCGATGATGGCAAAGCCACTGCTGATCAGTGCCTGACCTATGCCGGGCGCTTCGGCCGGTGTGAGGCCGCGCAGGATGGCGATGAGCGGCAACTGGGCCATGGCCTGCGCCAGGGTTTCAGCCGGTGTTTGTGACGTGATGAGGGCGGGTGGAAAAGTGTTCATGGGGTGGATCACTGAGAAGCGGCAAGGTAAAAGGAAGCCAGTGCAAACAGCCCAGCCCAGGTGGCCTCGGCCCCCTGGCTTTGGCAGTCGATGTTCAGGTGTTGCAGGGCCAGGGTGTAGCGCAGGGTGAGTGCCTCGCTGCCTATCAGGATCAATGGGGTGCAGTCGGTTGACAAGGCTTGCGTGCGCAGTTCTTCACCAATCAGCAGACCCGACAAATAACTGGACAAAGCCACGGCGGGCAAGCGTTCAAACAAGCCCAGTGTGCGCACCGCAAACAGGTGGTGCAGCACGCTGCCAGCTTGTTGGCTTTGGTCAATGCCTTGTAAAAAGACCGCTTCATCGAAGGCGCCGTGTGCATCCAGGGTCTTACCCAAAATAGAGTGTTGGCTCATCAGGGCAAAGACTTCACCGGTCATGAAAGTCTGAAATTGCGTGACGCGGCCCGCCTGTACTTGCACCCATTTGCTGTGTGTTCCGGGCAGCACCAGCGTGGCGCTGTCGCGCCTGGCCAGTTGCAACGCGCCAAAAATTTGTACTTCTTCGCCGCGCATCACGTCGGGAATGCCCAAGGGGCCATCGGCCATGCAGCTCAGTCCTGGCACCAGGGCGATGCGGTCAGCTTGCAGCCACAGCAGGTGCTGGCCCAACTCGGCAAAGCCTGCGGGACAAGGGCAATAAGGCGCTTCTTGCCAGCCCTGGCGGCTCCCTGCCATGCCCGAGATGAGACACAACGCACCGGGCGCTTGCATCCAGTCGCCAAAGAGTTCGTTGAACACAGCTTCAAACTGACCCGGCTGCACACTCATGATGCCGCGTGGGAACTCGCGTGACTCAAGCACTTGGCCAGCGGCGTCAAGCCGTGCGCCGCGCAAAGAAGAGGTGCCCCAGTCGATGGTGATCAAGGCTCTCATGCTGGTGTGACCTTTGCCGTGGGTTTCAGGACGTTCATCACCGCATCAAGGTAAGGCAAAGGGGCCACAGCGCCAAAGCCTTGGACTGACAAGGATGCTGCAGCGTTGGCATAGGCGGTGGCGCCCCACAGGTCGTCGCCAGCGGCCAGACGCGCCAGCAAGTTGCCTGCAAAACAATCGCCAGCACCGGTGGCATCGATGGCCTTGACCGTGTGGCCTGGCACTTGGCGAAGGCTTTGGCCATCGCTCGCCAGCGCGCCTTCAGCGCCCAGCTTGAGCACCACTTGAGCTGCACCTTGGGCGTGGCTCCAGCCGATGATGTCTTGCGCTTGGGTGAGGCCTGTGAGTGCAGTCATGTCCTCTAGGCTGGGCAAAAATAAATCGCACAGGCTGACGGCGTGGCGGATGCAGGCCTGTGCGCGGGCCAATGGCCACAGTGACAAACGCAAATTGGAATCGAGTGCCACGCGCGTGCCCGTGCTGCGGGCATATTGCATGGTGGCGAATGCAGTGTCGCAAGCCGATGCCGAAATCGCCAGACTGATGCCTGACAGGTGCAGCCAGTGGCTGCTTGCTACAGCCTCAGCCCAGTGCTGCGTCAGGTCTTGCGCTTGCATGCGGCTCGCGGCCGATCCGGCGCGTGCGTAGCTGAAGTGGTGACCTTGCGCGTCGTGGCTGACAAAATACATGCCGGTCGGCGCCTGCCCATCGCGCAGCACGCTGCCGGTGTTCACGTTTTCTCGTTGCCACAAATCCATCAGGCGGTCACCCCAGCGGTCTGTGCCAAGGCGACTGAGGTAGGCCACTCGCGCCCCAGCGCGAGCGCCTGCAATGGCCGCGTTACTGGTATCACCCCCAAAACCTTGCAGGTAAAGTGGCGCTTCGTCAGGTGGCAGGTTTGAGGTCTGGTTGAACTCGACCATGGCTTCACCCAGGGCGACGATGTCCAGTGTTTTCAGTGGGGATGTCATGGCAAAAAAATAAAGGTTTTCTCAGTGTGCAGTGGGAGAATGGCAGCCGAATGAATCAGATCATGCATCAGGAATGAAGGGGGCACAGGGACATGGAAAACGAATTCGTACTGGACGCAGCATGCAAAGGTTTCCCCCTGGCAGGCAAGCCCTGCAGCCTGACTGAATTGGGTGAGCGTGGCTGGAACCTGCTGGACGACACATTGTCTTACCCGGTGGCCACATTGCGCCGATCTGCGCTCACGCACAACCTGGCCTGGATGCAGGACTTTGTGCAGCGCAAGGGCGTGGCATTGGCCCCGCATGGCAAAACCACCATGTCGCCTGAGCTTTTTCGCATGCAGTTGCAGGCGGGTGCCTGGGGGCTGACCTTTGCCAATGTGCACCAGTTGCGCGTGGGCCTGGCCGCGGGAGCGCAGCGCGCCATCATCGCCAACCAGCTGGTGTCTGATGCCGACCTTGATGGGCTGGACGGGTTGCTGCGGCAATACCCACAGGCCCGGGTCTGGTTCTTGGTGGATTCGCTGGCGCAGTTGGCGCGCCTGGCCGACTGGGGCTTGCGTCGCCATAACAAGCGCTGCTGGGATGTGTTGCTGGAGCTGGGCATCGCCGCTTACCGCACGGGCTGCCGAACGCACGAACAGGCCCTCACCTTGGCCCAGGCCATGGCCCTTTCGGAGGTGGTTTGCCTGGGGGGTGTGGAGTGCTACGAAGGCGGTTTGGGCCGATGCGACAGTGCGCACGACATCGAAGCCGTGAGCGCCCTGGTGCGCAGCGTGCAGGCGTTGGTGCAGCAACTGGATGCTCAAAACCTGTGGGGCAGTCAAGAGGTGTTGCTGTCTGCGGGTGGCTCGGCGGTGTTCGATCTGGTCATTCCGATGCTGAAATTGCAGGTCAAAAGCCGCCCGGTGCAAGGCGTGTTGCGCTCGGGTTGTTATGTGACGCACGACCACTGGAACTATGCCCGCTACCTCAAGCTGGTGGAAGCTCGTGAAGGCTTGAGCGCTTCGTTGCAGCCCGCGCTGGAGGTCTGGGCCATGGTGCAGTCGGTGCCCGAACCGGGGTTGGCCATCTTGAGCGCTGGGCGGCGTGATCTGTCGTATGACCAGTGCATGCCCATGCCCGTGCGTTGGGCGGCCAAGGGGCAACGAGGCAAAGATGCACTCCAGGCCACGCCTGACAGCTGGCAGGTGAAGGCGCTCAGCGATCAGCATGCCCACATGGTGTTTGCCCCTGATGGGGTTTGGCCGCAGGTCGGAGACCGGGTGGCCCTGGGCATTTCTCACCCATGCACCACGTTTGATAAATGGCGCTGGATGGCGCTGATCGAAGAGGATGGCCGCATCAGCGGGGCGATCAGCACACATTTTTAATGCGCGGAAACAGGCCACCTCAGCCGGGCCATGAGGTGGCGTGTTCAGTCAACTCATTTCAGCCCGTTCAGGGCCTCGGCCGGGTAACCGGGTCTGGTTTTGCAGTCCTCGATGTACTGTTCAATGATGGCCTCAAAGCTGGCATCGGCTTTCAAGCCAAGGGCATTGGCGCGGTCGGAGGTTGAGCCTTTGGCCCAATTGGCCACAATGGCCGCGATCCGTTCGTCGCGCTCGAATTTCACCCGAGCCCGTACGGCAGGGCCGGCCACTTTTTCGAGTGCGGCCAGCATGTCACTGACCTTCACGTTCAAGCCTGGCAGGTTCAGCGCCATGCGTCCGCCCAAGGCTTCCCGACTGGCCTCGAACACAGTGATGAGGCCGTGAATGGTGTTGCCAGGCGATGAAACCGGGTGCGACACATCGGGGTCTACCGGACAGGTGGTGGGGGTGCCCGCCAGGGGCTCGCGGATGATGCCGCTGAAAAACGAGGAGGCTGCACCGTTCGGTTTGCCGGGGCGAACGGCCACGGTCATCAGGCGCGCCGCGCGGCCATCGATGAAGCCCTTGCGGGTGCAATCCGCCACCAGGTACTCCAGCATCAGCTTGTGCGTGCCGTAAGAGGTCTGTGGTGAGGGCAGGGTGGTGTCTGTCACCTTGTCGGGCATGGGGTTGGCAGCATCGGGGCCAAACACCGCCACCGAGCTGGCAAACACCAAGCGTGGCACTTTGCCCGAAGCGCGAAGACTGTCCAGCAGCAAGCGTGTGCTGTCCAGGTTGGAACGCATGCCCAGATCGAAGTCAAGTTCGCATTCGCCAGACACAGCAGAGGCCAGATGGAACACGCCATCGAAACCACTTTTGAACAAGTCACCTTGCTCCAGCATCGGGCCTGCATGGCTTTTGACGCGAGGGTCAGCTTGCAAATCAGCGGGCGCAGGAAACAGGTCGGCAATGGCCAGCTCCGTGATGCTTTGCCCATTGAGGTGGCCCCGCTTCAAAATTTCACGGGCCAGGCGTGCGCCCAAAAATCCTGCACCGCCGGTGATCAAAATGCGCATGAATGTCTCCTAGTTTCAGTGGTTGTCTTTGGGCACGGCTGCGCCGCGCTGGCCGACAAGAAAGTCCATGTCAGCGCCTTCGTCGGCTTGCAAAACGTGGTCGATGTAGAGTTTCCAGTAGCCCGATGTCATGGCAGGCTCAGGCTTTTGCCACAGGGCCAAGCGCCTGGACAACTCTTCGTCGCTGATCAGCAGTTGCAGTTTCCGCTTGGGCACATTCAATTCGATCATGTCACCGTTTTGCACCACGGCCAGCGGGCCACCTGCTGCCGCTTCGGGGGTGGTGTGCAGCACCACCGTGCCGTAGGCGGTGCCGCTCATGCGCGCATCGCTGATGCGCACCATGTCGGTGATGCCTTTGCGCAGCACTTTGGGGGGCAGGGGCATGTTGCCCACTTCGGCCATGCCGGGGTAGCCCTTGGGGCCGCAGTTTTTCAGGACCAGGATGCAGTTTTCGTCCACGTCCAGAGCCTCGTCATCAATGCGCTTGTGGAAATCATGGCTGTCTTCAAAGACCACGGCCCGACCGGTGTGCACCATCAGGGAGGGGGTGGCGGCGCTCGGCTTGATGACCGCGCCACGGGGGGCCAGGTTGCCACGCAAGATGGCAATGCCGGCTTTTTCCTTGAAAGGCGCATCAAATTTCTTGATGACGCGCGGGTCGTAGTTTTCTGCCTTGGCAATGTTTTCAGCCACGCTCTTGCCAGTGACGGTGATGATGTCCTTGTGCAGCAGGTGCTCGATCTCTTTCATCACCACAGGCAGGCCTCCTGCATAGCAGAAGTCTTCCATCAGGAACTCACCCGAGGGTTGCAGATTGAGCAGACAAGGCAGGTCACTGCCCAATCTTTCAAAGTCGTCGATGGTGAGTTTCAGCCCCAGACGGCCTGCGATGGCGATCAGATGGATCACCGCGTTGGTTGAGCCACCAATGGCGGCCAGTGTTCGAATAGCGTTTTCAAAGGCCTCGCGGGTCAACACCTTGCTGATGGTCTGGTCGGTGTGCACCATCTCGACAATGCGGCGACCGGCTTCGCGGGCCAACACATTGCGGCGGCCATCTACGGCGGGGTAGGCGGCGTTGCCAGGCAGGCCAATGCCCAGCGCCTCGACCATGCTGGCCATGGTGCTGGCGGTGCCCATGGTCATGCAGTGGCCGTGACTGCGGTGCATGCAGCTTTCGGCTTCAAAAAAGTCTTGTAGTTTCAATGTACCTGCGCGCACTTGCTCGCTCATGCTCCACACGCCAGTGCCAGAGCCCAGCTCTTGGCCACGCCATTTACCGTTCAGCATGGGGCCACCCGACACACCAATGCTCGGCAGGCCCGCACTCGATGCACCCATCAGCAAACTGGGGGTGGTCTTGTCGCAGCCCATCAGCAGCACCACGCCATCGATCGGGTTGCCACGGATGCTTTCTTCGACATCCATGCTGGCCAGGTTGCGGTACAACATCGCGGTCGGCCGCAGCAGCGTTTCACCCAAGGACATGACAGGAAATTCAAGGGGGAACCCACCGGCTTCATACACACCGATCTTGACCTGTTCTGCCAAGGTGCGAAAGTGTGAATTGCAAGGCGTGAGTTCGCTGAAGGTGTTGCAAATGCCAATGACGGGGCGGCCGTCAAATTGGTCGTGCGGGACACCTTTGCCTTTGACCCAGCTGCGGTAGGCAAAGCCATCGCGGTCTTGTCTGCCAAACCATTGTTGGCTGCGCAATTCTTCGGGTTTTTTGCGGGGTGTATCGCTCATGGTGTCCGTCCGGGTTGATGGGGAAAGTTCGATCAAAAAATATTATCGTATGACGATAGAAAAACAAGCCTGGCTTGTAAAGCCAGCGACATGCGGGCAAACCCTAGACGCCAACAGGACCCGTCCTAGGGTTTACCATGGTCAGCAACAAAGCTTCAATCATCATATGATAAGGAAGAACACTCATTTCTCAAATGATCAAGAATTTTCACGGACACACCCTCGACTTACTGGGCATCGCCATCTTGTCTGGCCGCTATGCGGTGGGCGCCAGCTTGCCGCCTGAGCCGTTGTTGTGCGATGAATTGGGTGTGAGCAGAACCGTGGTGCGTGAGGCCATCAAGTCCCTGGTGGCCAAAGGCTTGCTGTTCACAGGCCCAAAAGTGGGTACACGTGTCTTGCCCGATGCCCACTGGAACTGGTTTGACCCCGATGTGGTGGCTTGGCAGGCGCAGTGTGGTTTGACGCCTGAGTTCCTCAAGGACTTGCAGGAGCTGCGCCGTGTGGTCGAGCCTGCGGCGGTCCGTCTGGCCGCTGAACGGGCCACGCCCGAAGACATCGCGCTGATCGAAGCGGCCTACGAAGGCATGAAAAAAGCCGTGGAACAGGGCGGTGACTACGTGAGCCATGACATGCGCTTTCACCAAGGCTTGCTGCAAGCCTCGCACAACCGCATGCTGAATCAAATGAGCAAGGCACTCAATGCCTTGCTGCGCACCAGCTTTGAAATATCGACCCGCATCAAGGACGGCACCAAAAATTCACTGCCTTTGCACCGGGCAGTGCTCGATGCGGTGATTGCCCGCGAACCAGCCAAGGCCGAACGCGCCATCATGGTGCTGATCCAGGGCGCCAGTGAAGACATCGAGCAAGTGCTGTCATCACGCCGAAAATTGCCTGTGGTCTCGGGCAGTGCGACGCAGATCAAAACAAAATCCAAGGCAAGAGCCATCCCCAAATTGGGCATTCAGAAAACGGGAGCATCGCTTGCAAAGAGCCATTGATTATTTTTTTAAACTGCTGGAGTTTCTGGTGGTGGCGTGCCTGGTGGCCATGGTGATCATGGTGTTTGGCAATGTGGTCCTGCGGTATGGGTTCAATTCGGGCATATCGATCTCCGATGAAATGTCGCGTTACTGCTTCATCTGGTTGACTTACATTGGCGCCATGGTGGCCATGCGTGAAAAGGGCCATCTGGGGGTAGATACCGTGGTCAGGCGTCTGTCGCTGGTTGGCAAACAGCTGTGTTTTTTCATGAGCGAAATTCTGATGCTCGGTTGCAATGTGCTGTTTTTTTGGGGCACCTGGCAAATGCACGAATTGCAAGTGACCAATATTTCACCGGTGGTCGGCATTTCCATGATCTGGATCTATGGCATCGGTTACGTGACAGCCAGCATCATGGCCGTGATGAACCTCAACCAATTGCGCTTGCTGCTGACGGGTCGCCTGAAAGAGGAGGATTTGGTCATGGTGGTGGAGTCTGAGGACACGGTGGTGCTCGACGACTTGCAGCCAAAAGGTGGCACACCCGGCGTCATGACCCCAGACGTGCGGGGCCGCGCATGACCATCGCCGTTTTTGTATTCAGTTTGCTGGGTGCCATGGCCCTGGGCATGCCCATTGCCTACGCCTTGCTGGTGTGCGGTTTGAGCTTGATGGCCTACATGGCCAGCAACGGCATGATCCACGCGTTTGACAGCCAAATTTTGGCGCAGCGCTTTGTGGATGGTGCAGACAACTTTCCCTTGTTGGCGGTACCGTTTTTCTTGTTGGCGGGCGAGTTCATGAACGCAGGCGGTTTGAGCCGCCGCATCGTGAATTTGGCCATGGCCTGGGTCGGGCATTTCAGGGGCGGCTTGGGTTATGTGGCCGTTATGGCGGCTGTCATCATGGCTTCGTTGTCGGGTTCTGCCGTGGCCGACACGGCGGCTTTGGCAGCTTTGCTGATCCCCATGATGAAGCGGGCGGGTTATGACGTGGGCCGCTCGGCTGGCTTGATCGCTTCGGGCGGCATCATCGCCCCGGTGATTCCGCCCTCCATTGGTTTCATAATTTTTGGTGTGGCGGCAAACGTCTCCATCACCAAGTTGTTTCTGGCGGGCATCGTGCCGGGTATTTTGATGGGTGTAGCCATCGGCCTGACCTGGTGGTGGTTGGCCAAGCGCGAGAACGTTAAACCTGCACCGCGCATGCCATTCTCAGAAAAGATCACAGCCACCCGAGAAGGAATTTTGGCCTTGGGCTTGCCGGTGTTCATCATTGGCGGTATGAAATTTGGCGTCTTCACGCCCACCGAAGCTGCGGTGGTGGCTGCGGTTTACAGTTTTATTGTGGGCGCGTTTGTCTACCGGGAATTGCAATGGAGCAAGCTGTACGGGCTGATTCTTGCGGCAGGCAAGACCACCTCCGTGATCATGTTTTTGGTGGCCGCCGCCATGGTCAGCGCCTGGCTCATCACCGTGGCCAACATTCCGGCCGAAGTGGCCCGCATGATGGAGCCCCTCATGGGCAACAAGACCTTGCTCATGGTGGTGTTGATGCTCTTGGTCATTGTGGTGGGTACAGCGCTGGACTTCACCCCCACAGTCTTGATCCTCACGCCCGTGTTGATGCCGCTGGTCATCAAGGCGGGCATTGACCCGGTTTATTTTGGTGTGCTGTTCATCATGAACAACGCCATCGGCTTGATCACACCGCCCGTGGGCACGGTGCTCAACGTGGTGTGTGGCGTGGCCAAGATCAACATGGACACCGCTTTCAAGGGGGTCTTGCCTTTCTTGTGGGCGCAGTTGGGCGTGCTGGCCTTGTTGATTGCTTTTCCGTCCATCGTCATCGAGCCGATGAAATGGATGCTGAGATGATTTCGTAACCCTGTGTGTGTTTTTTTAAAGGAGACAGTCATGTTGAAACGCAGAAATCTGGTGGCCCTGATTGCGGGTACTTTCCTGGTGGCATCCAGCGCCATGGCGCAGTTTGCCGACCGTAATATCAAGTTCACCAATGGTGTGAACGAAGATCACCCAGTGGGTGTGGGCGTCAAGAAAATGCAAGAAGTCTTGGCTGCCAAGACCGGTGGCAAGATGAAGATCACCGCCTTCTGGGGCGGCGCAGCGGGCGGCGACTTGCCAGCCACCCAAGCCTTGCGTGCCGGCACCCAAGAGATGGTGTGCACTTCCAGCTCGCCACTGGTGGGCATCATCAAAGAGTTGGGGGTGTTTGATCTGCCTTTCTTGTTTGCCAACGAAAAAGAGGCCGATGCTGTGCTTGATGGCGCTGCCGGCAAATACTTCAATGCCAAGCTGGAAGCGGCAGGCTTGGTCAACCTGGCTTATTGGGAAAACGGGTTCCGCAACCTCACCAACAGCAAGCGGCCTGTGACCAAGCTGGAAGACTTTGATGGCGTCAAAGTTCGCGTGATGCAGAACAATATTTTCCTGGACACCTTCAAGACCCTGGGCACCAACGCTGTGCCCATGGCCTTTGGCGAGGTGTTTACCGCATTGGAAACCAAGACCATTGACGGCCAGGAAAATCCTTTTGTGACCATTGAAACTTCAAAGTTCAACGAAGTGCAAAAGTACCTGAGCGTGACACGCCACGCCTACACGCCCTTCTTGATTTTGTACAGCAAGAAACTGTGGGACCAACTGAACCCCCAAGAGCAAGCTGTGTTGCGTGATGCGGCCATGGAAGGCCAGAAAGTTCAGCGTGCTGCCAACCGTGCCTTGAACGAAAAATCTTTGATCAGCCTCAAATCCAAAGGCATGCAGGTCAACGAAGTGAGTGCGGCCGAGCAAAACCGCATACGTGCCAAGGTGGCTTCGGTGTATGACAAGCACAAGGACTCGATTGGTGCCGACGCCATCAAGGTGGTGCAGGACGAATTGAAAAAGTCGCGCGGCGGTTGAGCCATCGCTGTCAGCCCCACAGTCCAAAGCTGTGGGGCTTTTTTAACGTCTGAAATCCTTGCCAACATGAAAATCACCCAACTTGAAACCATCCGTCTGGAAGAATTTCCCAACATCATCTGGGTGCGCTTGCACACCGATGAAGGCTTGGTAGGTCTGGGCGAAACCTTCATGGGCGCGCAAGCGGTAGAAGCCTATTTGCACGAGTGGGCCGCCCCCAAACTGTTGGGCCAGGATCCGTTGGCCATTGAGTCACGGCAACGCGACGTCACGGGCTATCTGGGCTGGCGGGGGTCTGGGGTTGAAACCCGTGGCAATTCGGCGGTCGATATCGCCTTGTGGGATATTTTTGGCAAGGCCGCCAACATGCCGGTGTGCACGGCACTGGGCGGCAAGAGCCGGGATGAAATTCGCGTTTACAACACCTGTGCCGGTTACCAGTACATCCGCAGCAATGTGAACCAGACCAGTGCCAACTGGGGGCTGGGCGGCCATGCCGGACCGTATGAAGACTTGCAGGGTTTTTTGCACCGTGCTGACGAGGTGGCCGAGTCGCTGCTCAGCGAGGGCATCACCGGCATGAAGATTTGGCCATTTGATGTGGCTGCTGAAAAGTCTCATGGCCAATACATCAGCCCGCAAGACTTGAACACGGCGCTCGAGCCTTTCCGAAAAATTCGCCAAGCGGTGGGCGACAAGATGGACATCATGGTCGAGTTCCACAGCCTGTGGCGCTTGCCCATGGCGCAAAAAATTTCCCGTGCCTTGCAGGAATTCGACACCTTCTGGCACGAAGACGCCATTCGCATGGACAGCCTGGATTTGCTCAAGCAGTACGCGGTGGACTGCAAGGCGCTGATTTGTGCCAGCGAAACCTTGAGCTACAAATGGGGGTTCAAGGATTACCTGCAAACCGGTGTGGCCGGTGTGGCCATGCTGGACTTGAGTTGGTGCGGCGGTTTGACCGAGGCGCGCAAGATCGCGGCCATGGCCGATGCCTGGCAACTGCCTGTGGCACCGCACGATTGCACAGGGCCGGTGGTGTGGGCCGCGTCCACCCATTTGTCTTTGCACGCACCCAACGCGCTCATTCAAGAAAGCGTGCGTGCCTTTTACAGCGGCTGGTACAAAGAACTGGTGACCGAATTGCCGCAGGTTAAAAACGGCATGATCAGCCTGAATGACAAACCCGGTTTGGGCTTGGAGTTGTTGCCCGATTTGCACAAGCGCGCTGACGCAGTGGTGCGCATCAGCCGTTGATTCATGCACGGGCAGCGCAGCTGGCGCTGGGGAAGGCGCGAAGCTTGGCCTGAGCGCCCCCCTTTTGTGCTTGAACAGGCGGAGTGTCAGTCTATCCAGCGCGTGTGAAATTTACCCGGACGGTCAACGCGTTGGTAAGTGTGTGCGCCAAAATAATCGCGCTGGGCCTGCAGCAAGTTGGCAGGCAAACGGGCTGAGCGGTAGGCGTCGTAGTAACCCAGTGAGCTCATGAACGAAGGCACGGCCACGCCGTGCAAGGCGCCCATGGCCACCACTTCGCGCAGGTCTTGGTGGCAACGGCTCATCACACTGGAAAAGTGGCTGTCCATCAACAGGTTGTCGAGGTCCGGCGAGCGCTCAAAGCTGGCGCGAATGTCTTCGAGCAAGCGTGCGCGGATGATGCAGCCTGCCCGCCAGACTGAGGCGACCGTTCCCATGGGCAGTTGCCATTGGTGTTCGCGGTCGGCGGCCTTGAGCAGGCTGAAGCCTTGGGCGTAGGCGCAAATTTTGGAGGCCAGCAGCGCATTTTTGATTTGGCCGAGCACAGTATCGCGTGGTCCTGCTGCGCGTGGTGCAGGGCCGGGCAACACCCGCGAGGCTTTGGCGCGTTCAGCGTGCAGGCCGCTCACGGTGCGTGCAAAAACGGCGTTGGCAATGGTGGGGGCCGTAACGCCCAGATCGAGCGCAATCTGGCTGGCCCATTTGCCTGTGCCTTTTTGCTCCGCCGTGTCCAAGATCAGGTCCACCAGTGCGCCGCCCGTTTCGGGGTCGGTGTGTGCCAGGATGTCGGCCGTGATGCCGATCAGGTAACTGGCCAATTCGCCCTGGTTCCATTCGCGGAACACTTTGCTCATCTCGGCTGGGCTCATGCCGAGCAAGTTGTGCATCAACCAATAGGCTTCGCAGATGGTTTGCATGTCGGCGTATTCGATGCCGTTGTGCACCATCTTCACGAAGTGGCCAGAGCCGCCCGGACCCATCCATTCGCAGCAAGGCTGGCCATCGTCGGTTTTGGCGGCAATGGCTTGCAGCATGGGTTGTAGCAGTGACCAAGCCGCAGCCGCACCACCTGGCATCAAGGCTGGGCCGCGCAAAGCGCCTTCTTCACCGCCGCTCACGCCCGCACCCACGTAATGAATGCCGGAGTCATCGAGGGCCTGCATGCGGCGCTGGGTGTCGGTGTAGAGGGTGTTGCCCCCGTCCATGACCACATCACCCGCGTTCAGCAAAGGGCTCAATTCTGACAACACCGCATCGACGGCGGCCCCGGCGGGCACCATGAGCCATACGCAGCGGGGCTGCTGCAAGCTGCCCACCAGATCGGCGAGCGAGGCGGCCGCCTGTGCGTTCAGCCCCTGGGTGCGCTGGGCAAAGCTTTCACGTTTGCTCGCGCTGAGGTCAAATCCGGAGACCGAAAAACCGTTGCGCTCCAGGTTGAGCGCCAGGTTTTCGCCCATCACGCCCAGGCCCACCAGGCCAATGTCTATCGCTTGCATGTGCGGGGTTCAACCTCGGCCGACAAAAGGCATGTTGGTGGCCATCACCGTGGTGAACAGGATGTTCGCTGAAAGCGGCAGGCGGGCCATGGTCATGAAAGTTTCGACCACGGCCGACATGTCCATGCGCGGCTCTGCCTTGATGCTCAGGTCGGCCTGGTGCACGCCTTGGGCCATTTTCAGGGTCATGTCGGAGGCCACGTTGCCAATGTCGATTTGGCCCACGGCGATGTTGTACGGGCGACCGTCCAGCGAAGCGGCGCGGGTCAGACCCGAGATGGCGTGCTTGGTGGCGGTGTAGGCGATCGAGCCAGGACGCGGGACATGCGCCGAAATGGAGCCGTTGTTGATGATGCGTCCGCCTTGCGGCGTTTGCTCTTGCATCAGCTTGAATGCATGGGAGAGTGTGTAAAACGCACCGTTGAGGTTGATGTCCACTGCACGGCGCCATTCGTCACCGGACAGGTCGCCCGGCAAAGTGTAGGGCAGGGAAATTCCGGCATTGTTGAAGACCAGATCCAGGCGGCCAAAGCGTGTGCGGATCTGCTCAAACAGGGCTTTGACTTCGGCTTCTTTGGACAAATCGGTCGGGATGGCGTGGGCATTGGCGGCATGGGGGCCGGCTTCGGCCACGGCCGTGGCCAGTGCATCGGCCCGGCGACCGACCAGCACGACTTGCCAGCCTTCTTTGAGCAAGGCCTGGGCGCAAGCTTTGCCAATGCCGGAACTGGCGCCAGTGACGAGGGCAATTTGACTCATGGTGATGACTTTCTTTAAAGACTTGGAAGCGCCTTATTTTCAGGCGGATTGAAAAGCAATCTGTACCTTGAGTGACTGGCTCTTGTCAGCCGCCAGGTCGAAGGCTTCGATGGCGCGGTCCACAGGCAGCACGCCGGTGATGACCGGTTTGCCGTTGACCAGACCTTCGTTCAAAAAGCGAACGGCAGTGGCAAATTCGGCATGGAAGCGGAAGGTGCCACGCAAGTCGACTTCTTTGGCCACCAGTTGCGTCATCGGCAGACTGATGTCACCGCCCATGCCCACGGTGATGAGTACACCCCGTGGCACGATGGTGTCCAGGCCGACGCGCAGTGCAGCCTCGCTGCCCGAGGCCTCAAAAACGGCATCAAACTGACCCTTGTCGGCTTTGTATTTGTCCAGTGCATCGGCCTGGGTTTTCAGGTTGATGAGCTCGTCTGCACCCATTTCCTTGGCGCATTTGAGGGGCAGGTCTGCAATGTCGGCTGCCACGATGCGCGCTGCGCCCGCCCGCCTCAAGGCGCCAATGAGCAAGGAGCCGATGGGGCCACAACCGGTCACCAGCACCTGCTTGCCCAGCACGCTGCCTGCGCGCTGGATGGCGTGCAGGCCCACCGAAAGGGGTTCGGCCAGGGCGGCTTCAGACAGGCTCAGGTGGTCGGCAATGGGGTGGGCCTGGTAGCCCTCGATGATCAGCTGTTCACTGAACGCGCCCTGGATGTGCGGGAAAGGCATGGCGCTGCCGTAAAAGCGCATGTTCAGGCAATGGTTGTGCTGGCCTGCCTGGCAAAAGCGGCAGTGGCCACACGGGCGCGAAGGCGAGATGGCGATGCGCTGGCCCTTTGAGATGCCTGTGACGCTGGCACCTAAACCATCGACAGTGCCTGAGATTTCATGGCCCAGGGCAATCGGCTGCTTGATGCGCACCGTGCCAAACCCACCATGCTGGTAGTAATGCAGGTCAGAGCCGCAAATGCCGCCATAGGCCACATTCACGCGCAGTTGATGATCGCCCATGGCGGGCAGTTCGGTGTGCTCAATGCGCAGGTCTTTGGCGGAGTGGCATACAACGGATTTCATGCGGGTGCTTTCAAAAAAGGACTTCAAAGGGTGGCGGTCACGCCACCGTCGACATACAGAATGTGACCATTCACAAATCGCGAGGCATCACTGGCCAAAAACACGGCGGCGCCACCCAGGTCCTCGACATCGCCCCATCGGCGGCTGGGCGTGCGGCCCACCAGCCAGCTGCTGAAAGTCGGGTCGTCCACCAGCTTCTGGTTCAGCTCGGTCTTGAAGTAGCCCGGACCAATGCCGTTGACGTTGATGCCAAACTGGCCCCAGTCAATCGCCATGCCCTTGGTCAGCATTTTCACGGCACCCTTGGTGGCGGTGTAGGGTGCAATGCCGGGGCGGCCCAGTTCGCTTTGCACTGAGCAGATGTTGATGATCTTGCCGCGTCCGCGCGGGATCATTTTTTTGGCAACCGCCTGGCCCACGTAGTAAACGCTGTCCAGGTTGGTCTTCATGATGGTGTGCCAGTCAGCATCTTGGTACTCGTGCAGCGGTCCGCGAATTTGCATGCCCGCGTTGTTGATCAGGATATCGATAGGCCCAAGCGCCTCGATCTGTTCCACAGCCGCACGCACGCTGTCGGCATCGGTGACGTCAAACACCGAGGTGCTGACAGACATGCCTTGTGTTTTCAAGCTTTGGGCAGCAGCATCCACTTTGCTGGCCGTGCGGCCATTCAGGATGACATGGGCCCCGGCTTGCGCCAGCGCCTCGGCCAGAGCCAGCCCAATGCCTGCCGAAGAACCGGTGATCAGGGCTCGGCGGCCTGTAAGGTCAAAAGAGTTTAGAACTGTCATCGCGCCAACATCCATTTGAGTGGGGTCATCACCAATTCAGGAAAAGCAATCAAAGATCCCATGACCAAAATCTGTGAAAACAAGAATGGCATGACACCACGGATCACATCGTGCATGGGGATTCGCCCCACACCGCACACCACATTGAGCACCGTGCCCACGGGCGGCGTCAGCAAACCAATGGCGTTGTTCATGATGAACAGCACGCCAAAGTACACCGGATCAATGCCGGCTTCGCGCACCAAGGGCATGAGCACCGGCGTGAGGATCAGCACTGTGGGCGCGAAGTCGAGCGCCGTGCCCACAATCATCACCAGCAGCATCAGCATGACCATCAACAGAGTTTTGTTGTCGATGAAGGGACGCAAAATTTCGACAATCTGGGCTGGGATGTTGGCCACCGTGATCAGCCACGCCGACACCAGGGCGGCTGCCACCAAGAACATCACGACCGAAGAAGTTTTGGCTGCCGACAGGATGATGCCGTACAAGTCCTTGAACTTGATTTCTCGGTAAATGAACAGGCCCACCAACAAGGAATACACCACCGCCACCACCGCCGCTTCAGTGGGTGTGAAGACGCCCATTTTCATGCCGCCTATGATCACAATGGCCAATAGATAAGACCAAAACGCGTTGAGGGTCACCGAGATGCGTTCTTTGAAAGGGACTTTGGCAGCGACCACGACATTGTCTTTTCGGGCCACGATCCACCAGGTCACGATCAGGGCAAAACCCATCATGAGCCCTGGAAAGATGCCCGCCATGAAGAGCTTGGAGATTGAGACGCCGCCGATCACGCCAAACAGGATGAAGCCAATCGAAGGGGGGATCACGGGCGCGATGATGCCACCCGCAGCGATCAGGCCAGCCGAGCGGTCCATGCGATAGCCTGCATCGCGCATCATGGGCATGAGTACGGCGGCCAGGGCGGCCGTGTCGGCCACGGCCGAGCCTGACAAGCTGGCCATCACGATGGCTGCAAACACCGCGACATAACCCAAGCCGCCACGAAAGTGTCCGACCCAGACCATGGCCGAGTTGACGATGCGCCGGCTCATGCCGCCCGCGTTCATCAATTCGCCCGCCAGCATGAAGAAGGGAACCGCCATCAAGGGAAAGTTGTCGGCCCCGTTGATTAAGTTTTGCGAAACGATTTGCGTGTCGAAGTTGTCCAGGTGCAGCATCAGGGCCACGCCCGAGACCAACAGCGAGAAGGCCAGTGGCATGCCCAGCGCCATGGCGGCGAGCAGCGAAACAATGAAAACAAGAACGGTCATTGGTTGGCTTTTGAAGTGTGCACTGTGATGACTTCTTCGGAGTCTTGCACCTGGATCAGATCTGTCTCTTTGAACTCGCCTTTGGCCAGCTTGATCAGTTTGCCGATGATCATCAAGCCCATCGCCACGCTGGTGATGTAGCCGACACCGTACACCCAGCTCATGGGGATCTCGGTAACGGCAGAGCGGGTGCTGGCGTTGATGCCGTGCTGCTTGAGGGTGCCGTAAAACATCAGGGTGCAGCAGCCCAGCATCAGCACATTAGACAAGCTGAAGGCGATTTTTTTACCGCGTGCGCTGAGCTTGCGCACCACCGAGTCCAGGCCCAAGTGTCCGTTGTCCCGCATGGTGACGATGGCCCCCAGAAAAGTGATCCAGATGAACAGGAAACGCGAAATTTCTTCCGAGCTGATGATGCCGTCATTGAAGCCGTAGCGCAGCACCACGTTGCCAAAAACCATGATGACCATGGCCGAAAGCATGATGACCAGGGTGACTTCGGCGAGCTTGAAGAAAAGGTCGTTCAGTTTTTTCATGACAATTCAAAAAACACCCCCTGCAAAGAGGGGGTGAAGTGCACAGACCGGTTTACTTGGTGTCTTCGATGGCTTTGAGCAAGGCGGTGCCACTCTTTTCACCAAAGGTCTTGGCGATTTCAGCCGAGACGATTTTCTGGAATGGGGCCATGTCCACTTTCTCGATCACCTGCATGCCCGACTTCTTCAGGTCAGCCACCACCTTGCTTGCGTTGGAGGCGTTCAGGTTGCGTTGGTAAGTCGCGGCTTCACGGGCAGAGTCGACGATCACTTTCTGGAAGTTGGCTGGCAGGCTGTCGAACTTGGCCTTGTTCATGGCCACGACCAGGGGCGAGTAAACGTGGTTGCTGATGGTCATGTGCTTTTGCACTTCGTAGAACTTCGACGACCAGGTCACGTTGATGGGGTGCTCTTGCGCGTCAAAGGTGCCGGTTTCGAGCGCGGTGTACAGCTCGGCAATCGGCATGGGCGAGGGGTTCATGCCCAGCAGCTTGAAGGCCTGGATGTGGTACGGGTTGGGTGTCGAGCGAATCTTCAGGCCCTTCAAATCTTCGGGCTTGTTGACGGGGCGTTTGTTGTTGGTGAACGAGCGCCATCCGTTCTCCCAGTAGGCAAGGCCCGTCAAGCCGTGCGGTGCCAATTCCTTGAGCACGCCAGTTCCCACGGCACCATCGAGCACTTTGTAGGCGTGTTGGGCATCACGGAACACGAAGGGCAATTCCATGGCGGCCGTGTTGGGCACGATGCCGTTGAAGTTGGAGGCGCCGCTGGAAACAATGTCAATCGTGCCGCCGCGTGTGCCGTTGATCATGGCCGCGTCATTGCCCAACTGGTTGGCTGGAAAGATGGTGATTTCCACGTCGCCATTGGTGCGTTGCTTGACCAGTTCGGCCAGCTTCAGGGCAGCAGCGTGTTGGCCGTCGGTGGTGTTGACGGCATGGCCCATTTTCAGGTTGAACTTGGCGGCGTAAGCGCTGGAGCCGACGGCGGCCACGAGGCAGGCGAGAAGGATGCGGGAAAGTTTCATGGTGTTGTCTCCTGGGTTAAAAATGGGGGGTCTAAAAAATCAATCGGTGGGCAGCGCGTATTCGTCCGCGCTGAAGACGGTGTGAAACACGGTGCCATCGAACATGGCGATCAATTCCTTGGACACTTCGCGGCTTTTCATACGCACTTCTGAAGCCAGCGCGATCTCGATGGATTCGCGGGTGGGGTAACGCACGGAAAGCACCATGCCGAAATGCGGATCAGCCACATCGCTTTCTACCTGTCGCAATACACGCACTTCCTGTGCGCCAGGAAAGCGTGTCCACAGGGGCACGAGCTGGTCGCGGATATAGCGGTTGAACGCATCTTCCATGCCGGGTTTGACTTGGCCTTGAAAAAATGCACATCGGATAAACATGAGGGGGCTTTCAAAAGATCAGAGCGTTGCGGGATCGCGAGGGTGTGCAGGCAGCGGGCGTGCCTGCAGTTCGAAAAGTGCCTGAGCCACCAGGTCTGTCACCGGTTCGATGATGGGCAGGCTGATGACATCGGTTTCATCGTGTTGGGGTATTTCCAGGGCTTCAAATTGACTGGTGAGCAAGCCGGGTTGCATGTAGTGGCCCACACGCTGGCGCAGGCGCTGGTCGATCAATTCAAAATCGCCCTTCAAAAACAAAAAGCGCACCTCACCCGCTTGTTGCCGGATACGGTCCCGGTAAGCCCGCTTGAGTGCCGAGCAGGCGACCACGCGACCTGGGGTGTCTGCCTGGGCCAGGTATGCCCCGATACGGTCCAGCCAGGGCCAACGGTCGGCATCTTGCAAGGCCACGCCGGCACGCATTTTGGCCACGCTTTCAGGCAGGTGCAGGTCATCGCCATCGACCATTTCAAGGCCTAGGCGTTGGCTCAATGCGCTTGCGATGGTGGATTTTCCGCAACCGGACACGCCCATGACGATGAGCCGCAATGGCGATGAAAACATGTGCTGCTGCAGGTTTATTGGGACAGCATGGCCACGCACTCGGGCACGGGCGTGCGCAAGGGCTGGCCTGAAATGCCAGCTTGCATGTTGGCAAAAGCCAGATCGGCCATGGCCTGACGGGTTTCGGTGGTGGCGCTGGCCATGTGCGGCGTCAGCACCACATTGCCCATGGACCAGAACGCTTCAGGAACCTGCGGCTCGTTGGCAAACACATCCAGACCTGCACCCGCGATGGTGCCGTTTTGCAAGGCTTCGATCAGTGCTTGCTCGTCGACCACGCTGCCACGCGCCACGTTGATTAAAAAGCCACGTGCGCCCAAAGCCTTGAGCACTTCTGCGTTGATCAAATGGTGAGTGCCTGCGCCGCCGGGCGTGATGACCACCAGGAAATCCACCTGGGCTGCGAGCGCGGCAGCCGACGCAAAGAAACGGTAACCCGAATCCGGTTTTTCGGTGCGTGCGGTGTACGCGATCGACATGCCGAATCCGCTGGCACGCTTTGCGATGGCTTTGCCAATGCGACCCATGCCCACGATGCCCATGCGTGCGCCTGACACCTTGCGTGCCAGAGCGATCGGACCATTGGGCCACTGGCCTGCGCGAACAAATTTGTCTGCTTGCGGGATGGTGCGGCCCACCGAGAGAACCAGGCCCATGGCCAGATCGGCCACATCATCGGTGAGCACATCGGGTGTGTGGGTGACTGGAATGCCGTGTTCGATGGCAGCAGGCACATCCACACCGTCGTAGCCCACGCCAAACACGGACACCACTTTGGCGTGAGGCAATTGCGACAGCAGGCTGCGCGGCACACTGGCCTCACCCGTGCCCGCCACCCCCATGATGTGAGGGGCCAGCGCGGCAAAAGCTGCTGGGTCGGTCACATGGGTGCGATCGTGCACGGTGAACACCGATTCCAATGCTTTTTGGTAGAAGGGGTGGAGTTTGGCGACAGCCAGTACATCGGGTTTCGACACTTCAATTGCTCCATTCGGGAAAAGCCATGGGACAGCGCTGTCCCATGAATTCAAAAAAAAGTTTTAACAAACAATCAAGAGGATGGCCTGCAGATCAGGGTTTTCCATAAATCCGCAAAATCTTGCTGGAAATTTTTTGGATAGCGCTATCCTATCGACAGCCGAATTGAATTCTTCTCCGGATTAACCCTTGCCTCACACTGTGTTGCCCCTTCACAAAAGCGTCAAAAGCCATCGCGCGACAGGCCGCATCACCTTGAGCGATGTGGCACGCGCTGCAGGGGTCAGTCCCAGCACCGTTTCGCGTGCGCTGCGCGGGGAAAGGGCGGTGGACCCGGCCCTGATTGAGCGCGTGCAAGCGGTCTCCAGCAAGCTTGGCTATGTGCCCGACCCGGCCGCTCGCGCCTTGGCCTCGCAACGCAGCAACCACGTGGCCATCCTGATTCCACTGTTGTCCAACGCCTTGTTTGTGGACTTGCTGGATGCGGCTCAAAAAACACTGCGCGCAGCAGGCTTTCAAACCCTCATGGGCGTGACCCACTACGACGCCAGCGAAGAGGAGCAATTGTTGCGCGAGCAATTGCTGCACCGCCCAGCGGGCTTGCTGGTCACGGGCCTGGACCACAACCCGGTCACACGCAAGCTCATGGAGAGCAGCCAGGTGCCCTGCGTGCACCTGATGGATTTACCCGGCAGCACCGTGGTCGATCAACCGTATTGCGTGGGGTTTCAACAAACTGAGGCGGGTGCAGCGCTGACCCGACATGTGTTGTCGACAGGGCGCAAGCGCATCGCATTTGCGGCGGCGCAACTGGACCCGCGTGTGATGCAGCGCTTGAACGGTTGGCGCAGTGCTTTGCAGGCCGCAGGCGTTTACGAGCCCACGCTGGAGTTTCTTAACCCTGCGCCATCATCACTGGCTTTGGGTGGCGTGATGTTTGAGCAAATCATGCAGCAGCGCCCGTCCGTCGATGCCATCTTTTTTTGCAATGACGATTTGGCGCAAGGGGCTTTGATGACCGCTTTGCGCATGGGCATTGCCGTACCGTCGCAGGTGGCCATTGCTGGCTTCAATGACCTGACCGGCAGCGACCAGATGTTGCCTACGTTGACCACGGTGCGCACGCCCCGCGCCCGGATTGGCGAAGCCGCTGCACAAATGTTGCTGATGCTGATGCGGGGCGAGGTGCCCCCATCCGCGCAAATGGACCTCGGCTTTGAAATTTTGCATCGCCAAAGCACCTGAGTGAACGGGTTGGCGGCACCAGCCTTAGGCTGGCCCGTGCAGCACATTGATCAGCTTTTCACCCCGGCTGAGGCGTCCAATGTTCTCGGCCAGTGTCTCTTGCCTGCGCCGCACCGTGCCCGCTGTCCAGCCCGACATATGAGGGGTCATGAGCACATTGTCCAGAGCGGCAAAGTCGTATTGGGAGGGCGCGCATTCGGCTTGTGTGGGCGTGGGGTACTGGTACCAGGTGTCGATCACGGCACCGCCAATCCGGCGTGATGCCAGCGCGTCATAAAGCGCCTTTTCATCAATCACTGCGCCGCGGCCCACGTTCATCAATACGGCATCGGGGCGCATGGTTGCCAGCGCCTGTGCGTTGACCAGGCCCTGTGTGTTGTCGGTCAGGGGCAGGCTGACCACCACCGCATCGGCCGAGCCCATGAAGTCCTGCAGGGCATCCAGCGTCCAGCTTTGGTCAACCATGGGGTGGCAGACCGGGCTGCGGTTGGCCACATGCACCCGCATGCCAAAAGCTTTGGCGCGGTGGGCCACAGTCTGGGCAATGTGTCCAAAACCCAGCAGCCCCAGGGTTTGTGTGCCCAGTTCGGTGCGCAAGGCGCCCTGGCGACCCGCCGACAAAGTCCAGCGTTGCTGGCGCAGATCCTGGTCGGCGCGCGCGAAAGGCAAATGGCGCATGAGCAAGGCTGCGATCACGTATTCCGCGATGGCATTTTCATGGCCAAAGCAGTTGGCCAGTGCGCACTGCGAAGGCAGCAGCGCCGTGTGGATGGCATCTGTGCCTGCAGCAGGGGCATGGAACAGCCGAGCATTCATGGGCCGCGGCATGCCGTCGCTCAGCTTGATGCCGATCACCACGTCGGCGCTTTCGTAATGCGCCTTTTCATGGGGCTGATCCAGGGCCTCAGCGAGGTCGATGATCTGGTGTATCGGAGCGATAAGTTGCTCAAAACCAGTGCGGAAGTTGGCCGCATTTTGGCCGTGAAAAACAATTTTTAAAGGAGAGGGGTTCATCTTGTCCAACTGGCTTGGTGGTGTGTCAGTGATCTCACGCTGCGCGCCACTATGCCAGAAGCCCTTGGCAGCTTCTTGGGCTGGCCGACTGCTCGGCGACAATCAGGCCTTCCTGATTTCACCGAGACCCCAGGCCATGACCCCGCTTAAAAAAGTCGTTCTCTTCACTGACACCGATGGCCGCGCGCGTTTTCGCGATGACTCGGTCGCCCTCACCGAAGGCACGCCCCAAAGCCAGTTGTCTGCCTTGATGTCTGCTTCGGCTTGCCAGTTGCGGCAAAGCCCGGTGGGCTTTCGCAGCAGCTTTCATTGCACGTGCCATCCGCAATGGCTTTTTGTGCTGGGCGGTCAAATGGAAATTTTTCTGCAAGACGGCAGTTCACGCATTTTTGGCCCGGGTGAGTTCTTCTATTCGGCTGACACCTTGCCCGAAGGTGCCAGCTTTGACGCCACGCTTCATGGCCACTGGAGCCGTCAGCTTGGGCCCGATCCGCTGGTGACTTTGTTCGTGCGCGACTGACGGGCAGGACGGGTCAAATAGGCAAAAAAGAGCCCGCGTGTGCGGGCTCTTTCTCTGTTCAGGGGCAAGTGATGTTCAGCGACCGAAACCTCGGCCACCGCCACCGCCACCAAAGCCGCGGTTTCCACCGCCGCCGCCACCACCACCACCACCACCACCACTACGTCGGCGGTTGCCGCTGGCCAGGCTGTCGATGCTGGTGCGTGTGGGATCGGGTTGGCCGCTGGAGCGAACGGGATTGCGGTTGGGCAAATCCAGGCGCGCAAACTGGGTGGTTTTCAAGGGATCGATGTGGCGTGGCAATTCGTCGCCATCACTGTGACGGTTGTCTTGGCCGCCACCCTGACCGCCACGTGCTTGATTGGGGCCACGCCCTTCGGGACGAGGGCCGTTGTGGCGGGGCGCTGGGCGACCCTGGCCATCACCACGGTTGTCAAAGCGCGGGTCGCCACGTTGCTCTTGACCCCGACCGCCACCTTCGCGGCCGCCTTCGCGACCGCCATCACGGCGGCCGTCGCCTTGGCCTTCAAAACGCGGACCTGCCGGACCGTTGCGGCGCGATGGCGCTGGGCCATTGCGCGATGGGCGGGCAGGACCCTGGCCCTCGCCACGCGGCTGACGCGGGCCTTGACCGCCTGCGCCACCACCCACGGCGACCTTGTTGTCGCGGATGCGTTGCATCATGTCCTGGCGCGCGGCCTTGGCCGCTGCGGCCATCACATCGCGGCCTGGTGGCTTGCCTGCGCCACCCCACAGGGTCTGGCGACCCATGGCGATGGGCTCTGCAATCTCACCCGCGTCGGGGCCAAAACCTTCGAGCAATTGCACTGGAATCTCTTGCTTGGTGAAGCGTTCGATGTCCATCATGAAGCCTTCTTCGTCCAGACAGACCAGGCTCACCGCCTCGCCGCTGGCACCTGCACGGCCGGTGCGGCCGATGCGGTGCACGTAGTCTTCAGAGACGTTTGGAATCTCGAAGTTCACCACGTGTGGCAAGTCTTCGATGTCGATGCCGCGTGCAGCGATGTCCGTGGCCACCAGGGCGCGGATGTCGCCCAGTTTGAAACCGGCCAGAGCCTGTGTACGGGCAGTCTGGCTCTTGTTGCCGTGCAAGGCCATGGCCTTGACGCCGTTTTTGGTCAGGAAGTCGGCCACGTTGTTGGCGCCGAATTTGGTACGGGTGAACACCAGCACCTGGCTCCAGTCGTGTTTCTGGATGATGTGCAGCAGCACGTCTTTTTTCTTGTTGCGGCCGACCGGGTGGATCACCTGTGTGATGCGTTGCACCGTGGTGTTGCTGGGCGTGACCTGAATGCTCTGGGGGTTCTTGAGCAGGTTGCTGGCCAATTCGCGGATTTCATCGCTGAAGGTGGCCGAGAACAACAAGCTTTGCTTGTCTTTGGGCACCAGGGCCAAGACTTTCTTCACGTCGTGGATGAAGCCCATGTCCAGCATGCGGTCAGCTTCGTCGAGGACCAGTATTTCGACGCTGGACAGGTCCAGGAAGCCCTGGCCCTGCAGGTCGAGCAAACGGCCGGGGGTGGCCACCAGAATGTCCACGCCACGTTTGATCTTGCTGATTTGCGGGTTCATGCCCACACCACCAAAGATCACGGTGGAATCGAGCTGCAGGTATTTGCCGTATTCACGCACCGACTCTTCGACCTGGGCGGCCAGTTCGCGGGTGGGGGTCAAAACCAAAGCGCGGATGGCTTTGCCGCCAAAGCGGTTTTTCCCGGGTTCGCTCAGGCTCAGTTTGTGCAGCATGGGCAGGGTGAAGGCAGCGGTTTTGCCCGTGCCTGTTTGCGCACCCGCCAGCAAGTCCTGTCCGGCCAGTACGGCTGGAATGGCTTGGGCCTGGATGGGTGTGGGGGTTTCGTAGCCGAGCTCGCGCACAGCTTGCATGATGGCCGGGGCCAGGTTCAATTCATCAAAGTTCATTTTTTCAGAGCGCCATGTCCGGCGCAGGCATCGGCTCATTCAACTGCTGTTGGCAGTTACCAGTGTTGGCCGATATGTCTTACAGGGTTGGGCATGGAAACCGCAGGCGCTTGTTTTGAGCATTGCCTGGGTCAGGCCCCAGCAGGAGTGCTGATGTTGCGGCAACTGGAGGCCGCAACGGGATGGATTGTCTCACAAGTCTTGCTTTGTGGATCATGGGCCAGAAGATCGGCCGTTTTTGCACCGGCAACAGGGCTTGTTGCGAACAACCTGACAAAGCCCCCTTGCTGCCCAAGCATGGCATGGGTTCAAACCCCAATTCAAACCCGTGCAGGCGCCTCGTAGACTTGAAGCCACTTCTTCATTGAGCTTTCAACATGTCCTACCGTCCAGATCGCCGTTCATTTTTACAAGCCACCACTTGGGCTGCCGCCACTGTGGCTGCCAGCAGCCCCTTGAGCCAGGCCTGGGCCCAGACAAAGTGGCCTGCCAAACCCATCAGGATCATCGTGGCCTTTCCGCCCGGGGGCCTGACCGATGCCTTGGCACGCAGTTATGGTGAATACTTGTCCAGCAAACTGGGCGTGCCCGTGGTGATCGAGAACAAACCCGGGGCAGGGGCCATCATCGGGATCGACGCGGCCGCCAAATCGCCCGCAGACGGCTACACGCTGGTCATGAGCACCTCAGGCACTTTCTGGCAAAACCGTATTTTGTATTCCAAGCTGCCCTACAACCTCGACAAAGATTTGACGCCCGTCACCGTGTTCCCATCGGGGCCGCTGGTGGTGGGCATCAACGAGAAAATTCCAGCCACCAACATGGCCGAATTTGTGGCCTGGGCCAAAAAGAACCCCACCTCCATGGGCACTTACGCCCCCGGCTCTTACCCGCACATGGTGGCCGACCAGACCAACCGCATTCATGGCACCCAAATCCAGTCGGTGCACTACCGGGGCGAAGCGCCCATGTGGCTCGATGTGGCCTCAGGCCAGTCGCAAATCGCGGTGGGCAGTTTCCTGGCCTTCAATGCCGTGGCCTCTCGTGGCGTGCGGCCGATTGGCGTGACTGGCAGCTACCGCTCGCCCAAGCTGCCCAACGTGCCCACCCTGATGGAGCAAGGCGACACCGCCAAACTGGTCACCCTCGAAGGGGGTCTGCCCCTGGTGGCGCCAGCTGCCACGCCCGAGGCGGTGCTGAAACTGCTGGCCGAAGAAGCCGTAGCCTGGTCCAACACCGACAAGGCCGCCAAGCTGCGCGAAACCTTTGCCATTCCCAACAAGCCCAAAAACCTGGCAGCCACGCGAAAGGATTGGGAGTCTGAAGTGCCCGTCTGGATCAAGCTGGCGGTGGATCTGGGAATCAAGCTGGACTGAGCCTGCTGGCGCAGGGGCCTGCTGCTTTTTTGCCTGGCCTTGGCCACAGCGTCTCACAAGCCGCGAAGAAGCGGTTTAATCTCGAGCTATGAACAAAACAGACCAATTGAGTTTTTTGGACTTTGAGGCTGGGCGCGAAGGCCAGACCGCTCAGCCAGCCCAAGCCAAGGCCAAGGCACTTGCGCCAGTAATGTCGCCAACCATGTCACCGTCGACATCGCCAGAGCCCTCGCCAGCCCCACAGCCTGACTCACCGGCCAGGCCAGCCGCAGAACACGAAGCCATGGCCCAAACTCTGGCCCAGCACCCTGACTTTCGGGTGTTGCGCCGATTGGTGCCGCACAGCGATTACGGGCCGGTCACGGCGCAGGCCACGCAACGCGTGATCGTGCTAGACACCGAAACCACCGGGCTGGACAGCAAGAACGAAAAGATCATCGAGCTGGCCATGTTGTCGGTGTTGGTGGACAGCACGACTGGCGTGCCACAGGGCCCAGTGACTCTTTATGAATCGTTTGAAGACCCTGGCAAACCCATTCCAGCCCAGATCACCGAGATCACCGGGATTGACGACAGCATGGTGCAGGGTCAGCGCATCGATGACGCCGCAGTCATCGCGCTGGTCGAGCAAGCCGACCTGATCGTGGCGCACAACGCTGGCTTTGACCGGCCCTTTGTGGAAGCGCGCTTTCCCGTCTTTGCGGGCAAAGCCTGGGCCTGCTCGTTCATGGGCA
>NZ_JBIKHV010000053.1:0-17891 GCF_044361985.1 Limnohabitans sp.
ACGTGCCTTGCAGTTTCGCGACCTGCCCGGTGGCGACATCGCCGTGCTCGACCAGAGCACAGGCCGGCAAGTGGCCAGCTTCACGGGTGAACAAGGCTTTTTGCGCAGCAGCTTGCGCGCCCTGGCCAGAGAGCGCCACCGCGAAAAAATCAGTGGCGATGGCCCTTTCCTGTTGATTGGGCGCACCGATGGCCGCCTGACCCTGCTCGACCCCAGCACCCATCAACGCATTGACCTCGAATCGTTTGGCCCCAGCAATGCCGCCGTCTTTGCCAGCTTGCGCTTGGCGGGCAGCGAGACCACACCCCGTTGAACCTGACTCACCACGTCCCGGAGAACACCATGAACGCCCCCGCTGTCAACACCATCGAAACCGCTGAAGACGCCAACAAGAAGGCCGTGCACAGCGACATGATCAGCCCGCGTTTTTACACCACCGACTTCGCCGAGATGGACCGCATCAACATCGAACCAGTGCGCGCCGAGTGGGACAAGATGATGGCCGAGTACGAGGGTGACAACAACCATGACCACTTCCAGCGCGATGCGGCCTTTGCCGATGAAGTCGCGGCTGGCATGGCCTCGCTGTCGCCCGAGATGCGCCAAGAATTCATGGACTTTCTGGTCAGCTCGCTGACGTCAGAATTTTCGGGCTGTGTGCTTTACAACGAAATCCGCAAGAACGTCACCAACCCCGACATCAAGCAACTCATGACCTATCTGGCGCGTGACGAATCGCGCCACGCGGGCTTTATCAACCTGTCCCTGCGCGACTTCAACCTGGGCATTGACCTGGGCAATCTCAAGCGCACCAAAAAATACACGTTCTTCAAGCCGAAATACATTTACTACGCGACCTACCTGTCTGAAAAAATTGGCTACGCGCGTTACATCACCATCTTCCGTCAACTGGAAAAGCACCCGGAAAAACGCTTCCACCCGATCTTTCGCTGGTTCGACCTGTGGTGCAACGACGAGTTTCGCCACGGCGAAGCCTTTGCCCTGATCATGCGCGCCAACCCGAAGTTGCTCACTGGGGTCAACAAGCTGTGGGTGCGCTTTTTCCTGCTGGCCGTGTATGCCACCATGTACGTGCGTGACCACACCCGCCCCATGCTGCACGAGGCCATGGGCCTCGATTCGAGCGAATACGACTACCAGGTGTTCCGCATCACCACCGAGATCACCAAACAGGTCTTTCCGCTGGCCCTGGACACCGACAACCCGCAATTTCGCCGTGGGCTGGAGCGCCTGTTTGCATTGTCGCAAGCCATGGAAAAAGCCAAGGCTCGGGGCGGTGTGGTGGGCAAGCTTCAGCAAGGCGTGTGCGCCGTCAAGGCCGCCCTCACCTTTACCCGCCTTTACTTCATGCCCGTGATTGAGCAAGACCTGTCACCCCTGGTCCGGATGGAACCTGCATGGTGACTGAAGTCATCTGGGCCTGCGTATTCACAGCTTTTTGCTGGTGGTTAGGCACGGGTGTGATCTTGTGGCTCGACCGCTTGCCCACGCGCAGCTTTCGCTTTAGTTTGGCGGGCTGGACCGTGTTGTTGGCCCTGAGTTTTGTGGGTGTCGCGCACAGCATGCGCGAAGTCAGCGTGTTCAATGCTTACCTGGCCTTTGGCAGCGTGATCGTGATGTGGGGCTGGCACGAACTGGCGTTTTTGACAGGCTGGATCACCGGCCCACGCAAAACCCCCCTCACGCCTGGTGCCCAAGGCTGGGATCGCTTTGTTCAATCGGTGCAGGTCATGCTCTACCACGAGCTGGCCTTGCTGGCCAACTTTGCCCTGCTGTGGTGGATGCAAGAAGGCCAGTCCAGCCATGTGGCCATTTGCACCTATGCGCTGCTGTGGTTCATGCGCCTGTCGGCCAAATTGAATTTGTTTTTTGGCGTGCCGCAAAACGGCGCGCAATACCTGCCGGCTCACCTGAGTTATCTGGCCAGCTATTTCCGCACGCGCGACATGACGCTGTGGTTTGTGCTGTCCATGGGCGTGGCCATGGGCACCTGGTTCTGGCTGGTGTGGCTGGCCCAGCAAGGCGCTGTGGCCATCACCACCGGCTGGGTCATGTTGGCCACCCTGCTGGGGCTGGCGATTGTTGAACACATCATCATGGTTTTTCCCTGGCCACTGGAGCGGCTGTGGGGATGGGCCATGCGCCAGACCACGGCCAAGCCAGCCTTGACCACCCCCCCCTGAAGGCCCTCATGAACGCATACCGCACCGAAGGTTTTGGCACGCCGGGCCTGAAACAGCGCCCCCCCCTGACCCCAGGCACGGCAAAAGATAGCCGACCCACGGCCGTCGTCATCGGGAGCGGCTTTGGCGGGCTGGCTGCAGCCATTCGCCTGAGCGTCAAGGGCTATCAGGTCAAAGTGCTCGAGAAATTGGATGCACCCGGCGGGCGTGCTTATGTGCACTTACAAGACGGCTTCACATTCGATGCAGGCCCGACCATCATCACCGCCCCGTTTTTGCTGGAAGAGCTGTGGGCACTGTGCGGCAAACGCTTTGCCGATGACGTGACCCTGGTCGCGATGGACCCTTTTTACCGCGTGCGTTTTTCCGATGGCACCTGGTTTGACTACAACGGCGATGCCGAACACATGCGCGCAGAAGTGGCCCGCTTCGAACCGGCCGACCTGCCCGGCTATGAGCGCTTTTTGCAAGATGCCGAACGCTGCAAGACGCTTGGCTTTGAAGGCATGGGCGACATGGCCTTCGACAAAATCACCGACTTGCTGGCCGCCATTCCAGACTTCATGCGCATGGGCGCCTGGCGCAGCCTTTACAGCCTGGTGGCCAAGCACATCCGCAATGAAAAGCTGCGCATCGTGATGAGCTTTCACCCCCTGCTGATCGGGGGCAACCCGTTTGCCGTGACCTGTGCCTACGCCCTCATCAATTCGCTGGAACGCACTTGGGGGGTGCACTCGGCCATGGGAGGTACAGGCGCCATCGTGCGCGGCCTGGTGGGTCTGCTGCAAGAACGTGGCGTGCCCGTGCGCTGCAACGCACCCGTGACCCAAATTCGCATTGAAAACGGCCGGGCCTGCGGCGTGGAACTCGACACCGGCGAATTCATTGCGGCCGACATTGTGGTCAGCAACGCCGACACCGCCTGGACCTACAAAAACCTGGTGGCCCCAGAGCACCGCCGCGTCTGGACCGACCGCAAGATCGAAAATGGCCATTACTCCATGGGCCTGTTCGTCTGGTACTTTGGCACCTCACGGCAGTACAAGGATGTGCCGCACCACATGATGGTGCTGGGACCCCGCTACAAGGGCCTGCTGCAAGACATCTTCAAGCGCCACAAGCTGGCCGATGACTTCAGCCTGTACTTGCACCGCCCCACCGCCACCGACCCGTCTATGGCCCCCGAAGGCTGCGACACCTTTTATGTGCTCTCGCCCGTGCCCCACCTGGACAGTGGCACCGACTGGGCCACACACGCCGAAACCTACCGTGCAGCGATTGCCGAAAGCCTGGAAGCCAGCGTGCTGCCGGGTCTGCGCGAGAGCATCGTGACCTCCAAGGTCACCACACCGCAAGATTTTCATGACCGACTCTGGTCTTACAAAGGCGCAGGCTTTGGCCTGGAGCCCTTGCTGCTGCAAAGCGCCTGGTTTCGCCCACACAACCGAAGCGAAGATGTGCCCGGTTTGTACGTGGTCGGGGCCAGCACCCATCCGGGGGCAGGTGTTCCCGGCGTCCTCATGTCAGCCAAAGCATTGGAAACGGTGGTCCCCCATGTCCCAGCCTGAACGCAAACCCTCGATCCGTGCGGTCCCTGATTTGCCCGCAGCGCCGGTGGTCACGCAAGAGTTGAACTTCGACTCGCAAGATCTGCAGGCCTGCGTGGCCATGATGCAAGGCGGTTCCAAGACCTTTTTTGCGGCCAGCCGACTGCTGCCGCCCCGCGTGCGCACCGCGGCCATCGCGCTGTATGCTTTTTGTCGGGTGGCCGATGACCTGGTAGACGAAGCCCAGCCTGGTGACACGCCACTGGCCGTGTTGCAAGAGCGCCTGGACGCCATCTATGCCGGCACACCCCACGACCATGTGGAAGACCATGCCCTGAGCCTGGTCGTTCAGCAGTACAAATTGCCACGCCATTTGCTGGATGCGCTCATCGAAGGCTTTGCCTGGGATGCCGCTGGCCGGACTTACGACAGCATCGAAGACCTGCACGCTTATGGCGCGCGTGTGGCGGGCAGTGTGGGGGCCATGATGAGCTGGATCATGGGACCACAAAGCATGGACACCTTGTCCCGCGCCTGCGAGTTGGGCGTGGCTATGCAACTGACCAACATTGCCCGCGATGTAGGGCACGATGCCAGCATTGGCCGACTTTACCTGCCACGGCGCTGGATGATTGAAGCCGGTGTGCAGCCCGACGCCTGGCTGGCCAAACCCACATTCACCCCCGCCATCGCGCAAGTGGTCAGCCGCCTGCTGGAAGAAGCTGAGCGTCTTTACAAACAGGCGCATTCGGGCATTGCGGCCTTGCCACCCGATTGCCGCGCCGCCATTTGCGCCGCGAGCATGATCTACGCCGACATCGGCTACCAGCTGCGCCGCGAAGGCCTGGACTCGGTCAACAAGCGCACCGTGGTGAGCACCACGCGCAAGCTCATGCTGCTGGCCAGCGCCTGGACCCAGGTGCACTGGATCCGCGTGTCTGACCACAGCCCGCCGCCGCTGGCGGCCATTGTGGGCCTGGTAGAAGGCTGCCAGGCGGCCACACAACAAACCGGCAACAAGGCGTATTTCCCAAACCGTGCCATGCCCCAGCGTGTAGCCTGGATGCTCAATTTGTTTGAACGCCGCGAAAACGAACGCCTCGACCGCAACAGCTTGCGACAAGCGTCATGAAGACACCCAGCCTCGGCATGTCGGTGCGACTGCTTTATGTCAGTCGCTCGGCGGGCCCACAAACCACCACGGTCACCCGCTCCATCCTGGAGAAGGCTCAGGGGCACAACAACGCACAAGGCATCACGGGTGTGTTGTGCCAGGGCCAGGGGTTTTTCATTCAGGTGCTCGAAGGTGAGCGCAGCCGCGTCAACGCGCTTTTTCGCCGCATTGCAGCAGACCCACGCCACAAGGATGTCGAACTGCTGCAGTACGAAGAAATACAGTCACGCCAATTTGGCAAATGGTCCATGGCCCTGGTCAACCTGTCGGTGGACGACCCCATGATCAGGCTTCAGCACCCGGAATACGACCCCTACTCCGCCTCGGGCACGCAGGTCATGCAGCTGGTGATGGATCTGCTGGAGACAGGCCAGCCAATCAACTGGATGGAATGACCTTTTTTGCCTGCTTGCCTTTGCTGCCGTGGGGTGAGGTGAGCACGGCAATGCCGTTTGGATGGTGCACATCAATGACAGATAGGCATTTCAACCGCATGAGGCCAAGTATCTTCCCGTCCATGTTGACGGTGGTCTAAAACCCTAGAAACCCGCGTCGCGCCCGCAGTAAGGCCGTAACTGATCGATCCACCACCAAAAAGCGCTGTTCACAAGAGGGATTGGCAGTGCGCTGGGTATGCTGGGCGCACAGCTAACCGGCAGCGTGTCCCAGCCACTATTTTGCTCGGTCACCAGTTGATGCGCTGATCGACCTCAAGCTCGGGCGTAGCTTGTGCCGCCAGATCCCAGGCCAGCAGAGTTGTCGTTAACCGGACAGCTGAACGATTCGACCTGGATCTATGCGGATGCGCGTTATCGGCATGGGCTGAAAAATCGCAAATATAAGGCCAAGGTGACGAAGGGGTTGATATTTTTTGGTAAGTGGATCGTTAAAAATATTTTTTTGATTTTCAAGAAGTAGGTATAATTATTTGGTATTTACTTTACGTAATCTTTAATTTTTTCAAATTAAATTGCTCCCTGCTTTCACGCTTTTTGAGACACATCCTATGAATAAAACACACCGCCTCATCTGGAACAAAATTACTGGTCAATGGGTCGCAGCAGCCGAGACGGCCAAGTCACGTGGCAAGAGCGGCGGGTCTAAATCCATCGTCGCCTTGGCGACCGTATGGGCTGCGATATCAGGCGGTCATACCTTTGCAGCCGATGAGTGCGGCGTCGCAGGGGCCCCCAATGCAACGGTCGTGTGCAATGCGACCACATTTCCAGCAGGCCCCGACTCTGGCATTGATTACACCGCCGACGGTATCACCTTAACCCTAGATGGCGCCACCGTTGCCCCTACTGATGCAAACTTAGAGGCCGCTGTCATTGTTCGCGGCGATGCGGCATCGTCAAACGCCTTAAATGGCTCCGCCATCAACGGCTCGAATATCACCACCACGGCGGGATCATTTCAACACGGCGTGTGGGTGATTCACCAAGGAACGGGAAGCGCAAGTTTCACTGTCGACAACGCAGCCCTACAGACCACTGGCAATGGTGTTTTTGTTATGACCGAAACTTTTGCCTCGACAGGAAACCTATTGGTGACCATGACTGGCGGCAGCATCACATCGTTGAACGGTTCCGGAATTCAAGTCTCAAACGAAGGCTTAGGCTCTAGCGCTGCCAACATCACTGGTGGCACCATAAATGCCAGAAATATTGGTGCATCAGCTTTTGCAATGTCAAATGACGCAACCATCACTTTTTCTAATGCCAGCATCACGTCGAATTTTGATGGACTTAGTGCGCGAGTCGATGCTAACGGCAACGCATTCGTTCACATGCAGTCAGGATCAATTAGGTTACTGATCAATAATGGAACTTCAATTTCTGCAGAAGTGAACAGTGGCAGTGGCTCTGCTCGGATTCTCATTGAAAATGGTTGGTTGGAGATGGGGTCTGCTGGCGCAGGCGCTAGAGTGGCCAACGGGGGTACAGGTGAAGCCACGATAGAGATGCGCAATGGCCGAATCTTTGACGCAGATGGGATTGATGGCGTGGGTTTAGCAGCTTTTATCAGTAACGCGAGCTCCACTGCCGATGCGAAGGTGCTGCTCCTTGGCGGCGAGCTTGACATGCGTTTCGGGGATCATCGCAAGTATGGAATAGTGGTCACCAATAACGGAACAGGGGATGCGATAGTGACGGTCGCCGGAGGACAAAATACCCGTATTTTGAATGACCGGCCTGGCGCAACTGGCATTCGAGCAGAAACCAACGGCGGCGGTAACGTGCTGGTGAATGTTGATGCCGTCGTACAAGGCGGTAGTTTAGAGAACCCTGCGAATCCAGATCC
This sequence comes from Limnohabitans sp., assembly GCF_044361985.1. Taxonomy (GTDB): domain Bacteria; phylum Pseudomonadota; class Gammaproteobacteria; order Burkholderiales; family Burkholderiaceae_C; genus Limnohabitans_A. The sequence continues at coordinate 7,230 of NZ_JBIKHV010000053.1, forward strand.
TCAAAATTCATCTGTCGATTACGCCATTACTACTCGCACGAACCCTGGCGCAATGTCCACCATCAACATTGGACCCAATGCTGTCGTGTCTGCATTGACAGGTTTGGCTATCGCAAACAACGGTGGGGATTCAAATGTCACCATTGCCGATGGTGCGAATGTTACCGGTGCGATTTATTTGGATTCTAATTTTGATATTAATAATGCAAATGGCAATGACACCCTGCGAATTGTGGGTTCGGGGATCTCTGGCATCACGGTGATGGATGGGGGTGATGACCATTCGGCACTGGACGGCTCAGTGGACACCTTGATTTTGCAAAATCAGAACGCCACAGCGCTCAGCGGAGCGAACATAAGGAATTGGGAAAATGTTGTGGTTGAGGGCGGCTCTGTCTCGTTTTCAGACAATGCGTTGACGGTGGGCTCAGAAGTTGGGCTTGGCCTAAAAATCACAGGAGGTGGGTTGGTTGATGGTGGCTCGGTGTTTGCCCTGACAGGAAATTTGGCCATTGAGTCAACTGGTACTTTTCAGGGGCATGGAAACGGGGCAGGACTGTATACGGTGAGTGGCGATTTTCGCAACGCCGGTCGTCTCAGTCTCCAAGATGGTTTCTCAGGAGACAAGTTAAGGGCAACTGGTGACTACCTTGGAGCCGCAGGCACCCTTCTGCTTGACACCGTGATGGGCAGCGACACCAGCGCCACCGACCAACTACAGATCAGCGGCAACGCCAGCGGCAACTCTGTGCTCAACGTCACCAACGCAGGCGGCCCAGGCGCTGCCACCACCGTGGGTATCGACGTCATCACCGTAGCCGGCACCTCTGCCGCAGGCAGCTTCACACTGGCCGCCCCAGTGCTGGCGGGCGCCTACCAATACGTCCTGAAACAAGGCGGCAACGGTGGCAACGCCAACGACTGGTATCTGGTCTCCACAACGACATTGCAAGAGCCTGGCGTGGTGACACCCAAAGCCATCCCCATCTACCGCCCTGCCATCTCCGCCTACAGCGTAGCGCGCAGTATTAACTCCGACGTAGGCTTCATGCAAAGCGCCACGCTGCACCAGCGCATGGGCGAACAAGCCGTGCTCAACGCCGAACAAGGCCAATCCTGGGCCCGCCTGCTGGGCCAAAGCCTGGACGGCGTGGGCAAAGAACGCTTTGACTACAGCCAAAAATCAGTCGGCCTGCAAGCAGGACGCACCCTGTGGACACAAAAAAATGAGGCCAACGGCACCCTGCAGCGCGCCGGCTTCATGGTGCAAGGCGTGGACAGCCGCACCGACGCCAGCGACCGCATCCGCCCTGCGGCCGGACTGGCCCAGGAGACAGGCAAGATCAACACCCGCTCTTATGGCCTGGGAGGCTACTACACCGCCATGCGCAAAGACGGCAGCTACCTGGACCTGACCGCCCAAGCCAACCAACTACGCAACGACTTCAGCGACAGCTACGGCAGCAACGCCACCCAGGACGGCCGCCAACTGGGTCTATCGGCCGAGCTGGGCGCACCCTTGGCACAACTGGGAAGCTGGACAGTGGAAGGACAAGGCCAGCTGACCTACCTGAGCACCAACTACAAGGCCTTCAGCGACAACTACTCCAACATCGACAGCGACAACTTTGATGCGCTGCGCGGGCGCCTTGGCGTGCGGGTGCACAACGCAGGCGCATCCCAAACTGACGTGCGCTACTACGGCATAGGCAACCTGGTGCACGACCTGATCAAGACCAAGAACATGGCGATATCAGACAAGAACAACAGTGCCGGCGTACTGCAAGTGCACGAGAGCTTTGACCAGGCCTATGTGGAGCTGGGTGTGGGGGTGCAGGCAAAGCTCAACGATACGACCTGGATCTATGCGGATGCACGTTATGAGCACGGGCTGAAGAATCGCAAGGATACGGCCATGCTGACTGTGGGGGTGAAGTTCTAGGGGGGTGATATTTAAGGCGTAAAGCTTAAGCCTAGTGCTGCAAGAGCAGCGCCTCCAATATCAGCGCCAGACTTTGTTCTGGCGTTTTTGTCTGGGCCTGTCCTTTCTGTTTTAACAGTGCTTGATCTGTCAGGCTTCAGCACCCCGAATACGACCCCTACTCCGCCTCAGGCACGCAGGTCATGCAGCTGGTGATGGATCTGTCTGGTCTTACTTAGTGACTCAAACGCAATTTCTCCAATAAAAAAAGGCCCCGACTGTTTCCAGTTGGAGGCCTTTATTCAATTGATTGGTCGGCGTGGCGGGATTCGAACTCGCTACCCCTTGCACCCCATACAAGTAGCCGAGCTTCCACAGTAGTTTGAATGCTCTGACTTATCCACAAAAAACTCTGAAAAATCAATGACTTAGGGAAGTTCAAAGCAAAACAGTTGTCCATGATTGTTCCAAGAAGTACACTGAGAGCCTGTCCAGCGGTGTGGCTAACGGTGTGGCTAATTTTGCAAGGGGCGACTATGGGGTTGATAACGGTCAAAGAATTACAAGCACTGACAGAGCGTCAAAACGGACAGCGCATCAGCATGGGGGAATCCCTTTACGGCTTGGTCAGAGCAGGCCAAGACGGTGCAATCAGTGTTCATGTGGCGTGGAGGTACAAGATACATGGGAAAGTCCGACAGGTGGCCATTGGAACATGGAAAGAGTCGGGCGGAAAGTCACTAAAGGAAATTCGGGAAATCAAAAACCGCCTAGCCACCGAAAGAGCCGATGGCAAAGACCCAATCACAGAAAAAGAAGCCGACCGCCTAAAAAAGCAAGCGGATCAGATCGAGGCAAAGCAAATTCAGATCACACGCCTGCAAGAACTCGCGGCTAAAGACACCAGAATTACCGTGAAAGGCTTGTTTGAGTTATGGCAGCACACTGACCTGAGAAAGCGCCAAGACGGAGGCAGCGAAGCCCTCAGAGCGTTTGAGCGTGACGTTTTCCCCGTCATCGGTGACGTGGCAGCTGCTGACGTGACGAAAGCGCACATTCAGCTAATCATTGACACCATGTTGTCCCGTGGTGTCAAACGCATGACCGAGCGAGTATTCAGCGACCTGCGTCAGCTTTTTGGCTTTGCATTGGACCGCGATCACATCGAGGTCGATCCAACCGCTCGCATCAAGAAACACAAAATTGGCGGCAGCGTAGAACGTAATCGGGTTTTGTCTGAGGCTGAGTTGGTAGAGTTTTTTAAAATGCTGCCATCCTCTGGACTGACAGAATCATCACAAAACGCCCTTCTCATTACCTTATCTACCGGCAGTCGCATTGGCGAAACTCTAAAGGCACATTGGCATCATGTTGATTTACAGCGACGAAAATGGACTCAGCCTGAATTATCAGCTGCTGGTAGGTTTACAAAAAATGGCAAACGCCATGTCATTCACCTGAACGACTTGGCGCTGGGGGCGTTTGAGGCTTTGCACCGGAACAGCGGGGCAACACCATGGGTTTTTCCAAACACTCGCTTAAATGGGCCTGTTGACCTCAAGGCTGTATCTAAGCAAGTGGCAGATAGGCAGCGTCGCGATAGTGAACGTATGCGTGGACGCACCAAGCAAACAAACGCGCTAGCGCTGGCGGGCGGTAAGTGGACACCCCATGACCTAAGGAGAACTGGAGCCACTCTCATGGCTGATTTGGGAGTCTTGTCAGAAGTGATCGATCGATGCCTAAATCACACCGAACAGAACAAGTTGGTGCGCATTTACCAACAAGCGAAATATGAAGCCCCTATGCGCGAGGCGTGGCAGCGGTTAGGTGACAGGTTGGCGCTGCTGACCAACAAGCCAGGCAACGTGGTGACGCTGGCACGGGGAGCATGAGTTTGCATGGTTCATCAAGCGCCACTAGAATACGAGCACGACCAAGGTAGAACGAAGTAACAACGTTTGGAAGTTAGGCCTCAAGCCCCTAACTGGTTTTAAGTTGGCGGTTTGTGACCGTCCTTGCTCCACAGCATTGAAATTTATATTTGGGTCCGGGCTTGCGTAGCAATGTGCTGCGCGGTCATTACTGTGCGGCGCATTTTCAAGGACCCGAAAATGACGCAAATCAACTCGACTAACGAACAAAAAGCGCATCCACCTACAGACGCGCTTTTGTGGACCATGCCAACGCTAACAAGGCGCATCGGCCTGAGTCGGTCCAACATTTATCAGCAAATTCAAAGCGGCAAATTCCCCGAACCCGTGAAGATCGGTCGAAGCTCACGATGGTTAGCGGCTGAGATACAAGCATGGGTAACAGCCCAAGCCAACACACGTTCACCTAAAACAACGGGGTGAACCATGAACGAACAGCACATGAAAATGGCCGTGGGACTAGGAACCACCACGGCCCAACCTGCTGAGTTTTTGGTAGCAGCGAACATGCGCGGGGCCGCATTTATGAGGCTAGATAAGCTCAAAGGTAACGGCATATGGATGAAGGCAGCACGGCACAATAAACGAGCCATACAGGCTGAATTGGGCGCATCAGGTCACATCGATGCGACCCGTTCACACCAAAATATCACCCTTATTGGGCCGTCGATAGCCGATGAAGTCACCAAACTGGCCAAAAACAAGATCACCACGGCAGGCATTACCAAGCCTCGCAAAGATGCGGTAATCGGGCTGGAATTGGTTTTCAGTTTGCCGACGAACCACGGGCAAGACGTGATCGAGTATTTCAACGCTTGCGCGTATTGGGCGGGCGAAACGTTTGGAGGCTTAGACAACATTGTGAGCGCCGACATTCACCGTGACGAAGCTCAAGATCATGCCCATGTTTTGCTAGTCCCCCTGATCGACGGCCGATTGCGTGGATCCGATGCGGTCGGCAACAAACGAAAACTGAGTGAACTACAAGCCAAGTTTTATAAAGACGTGGCTTCAAAGTTTGGATTCAGCAAACCACGGGCGCGGCTGAGTGGCCTCACCAAAACACACACAGCCCGACAGGTGCTGGACAAACTACGCCAAGACCCAGCAGCCAAATCGTTAGTGTGGGCCGTTATTCGTGACAGTGTAGCCCGTGACCCCCTGTCCTATGCGCTGGCGCTGGGCATCGACACCGATGTAGTCAGAACAGAAAAGCCAGCCAAATCAATGGCACAAATATTCACTAGCAAAGGTAAAGGGGACAACAAGTCAAAGCCTATAGGGTTTAAGTCACCATTAAAGCCTTATAGGGTTTCCGAGATTGAAAACAAGCAAGCCCTAGGACACTGTAGGGTTCAGACTTCACCGACATGAATCGCCCCGGGTTTTGAGGAGGCTCTACACTTTGAGAAGATGGAGCCATGAGTAAGAAATCAAACCTTTTTTCACCCGAGGTGCTCGAGCGCGCTGTTCGCATGGTGCTCGAACACCGAGGCGAGTACCCATCGCTTTGGGCCACCATTGAGTCAATTGCCCCCAAGATCGGCTGCGTGCCGCAAACCCTCAGCGACTTGGTTCGCCAGCACGAAGTGGATGGCCATTTGCCATGGCTTGCGTCGAATTATTCAGACCATCCTTAGGTAATATCTTAAGTTAAGTTTTAATTTACAGTTATAACGAAAACAGAATCCAGTCCAACACTTTTAATCCAAGAGCAAAAAGCCACAAATGTCTCTACCGCTATCAGCCGCCCTCGCACAAGTCGATGCACGAATTAGTCTAGAAACCAGGGGCCAGCACAGGTTTTCCTTGAACCAGCGCCCGGTCCTGAGATGGTACAAAAATGAGCAGTCGCCCGACGAATTAACCAGCTTATCGATTAGTCTTGCAACACGTTTGTTCGGCAGCTCCCTAGACTACTGCCTGTGCACCACCCATCAAATCGATGCGGCACGAACTCGAAAAATTCTGGCCCAGGCCACACAGGCCGTTGAATGGCGTCAGATTGACGAAAAAGACAACCCGGCCCTAGCAGCGGCGTTACATCAACATGGTTTGACTGGAAAAGATTTCGGGCCTTGGTGGCGATGGTTTCCAGAACGCTTACGCCGTGATACGCCCGAGATCGTCATCAGCGACGACCTGCTGATTTGGAAAATGCCTTTGTGGTTGCCTCAGTGGCGAAAAGGCCTCGCTCAAATTCTGGCCACGAGAGGCGAGAGCCCCGTTCCCGGCATCTCAGGCAATACCGTCACAGATTTTCTGGAGATAACTCGCAGCTTTGAAGGAGCCATCGCGTTACCGCTTCAATCCGACATTTCGGCGCAGCTAATTGGGACGCTTTCGGCGCTGAAAAATCCTAGTCAAGTGCAGGCGCATTGTTATTCGCCATCCAAAATTTTTGGTCGAGCCCTAGACCAGCTTGCCGCAGGAACTATTTCAGCCAGTGACATCTCTGCCTGCGCGCCAGGGAATGATGGCCAGAAAATCGGCTTCGGTCCTGAAGAAACTCCCGGATCAGTACACGAGGTCGAAACGACCGAATGCTTCAGGTGGTTGGGTGGCTCTGTCCAATGGGGCATTCCCGGATGGACGTCGAATGACTATTTCATGAAGTCATTAGCAGTCTTCGCCCGCGACTTCGCAGGCCAAAGCGTTTTGGAATTGGGAACCTCACGCGGAAAGCTTGCAGCCGTGATGGCGACCTTGGGCTGCAGTGTCACAACGGTTGACCATCAGGACCGCGGTGCATCAAAAAACCTCGGTGGCCTAGCCGTGAAAGTAATTCTAAAAGAGGCATATGATTTTCTTGTTGATTCTTCTGAACAGTATCGCCTCATTGTGGTTGATTTACATGGTAATACTCAAAGTGATTGGGAACGCCTCGCACCCGTGCTCATTAAAAATTTACAGGCAGGGGGCGCACTTTTTCTCGGCAATCTGAATCTGTCTGAAGTGGCGGACTGGAAGCTGGAAACCGGGGTCCGTTGGTTTTTGGATCAATTACCAAAGAACTGGAAGTGTGAATACTTCACGGCAAGTCTGCCGGGCTTCGCTATTGCGTGGAAACCCACCTAGACGAACCTGTTTTATATGGAAACCTACACATCAAATGCCTTTGCAAAAATATAACGTCGCATTTTGCTTCGACAACAACTACCAACAGCATTTTGGGGCGGCAGTTACTTCATTGCTGCTAAATTTTGCGGGAAGCGGTGAGGACTTGTGCATCCATGTTGTCGGGGACTCCCTCGATGACACCTTCCTAGAAAAAATCGAAACATTGCGCAACCGGTTCCGCGCGCACATCAAGTTTTACGCCATTGAGGAACTATATCAAAAGCTGCTTGATGAACTGCCTCTGAATAGATTTTATACTCGGGCCACCTATGTCAGTTTATTACTGCCACATATCTTGTCACAAGACCTTGAAACTGTTCTTTATCTTGATTCAGACACCATCATTGTCTCCGATATCCGGTCTTTATTCGAAACCGACCTCAGTCATAAAGCTCTAGCTGGTGTGAGCGACGCCTCATGTGCAAAAATGAAAAATCATTGGGACATCCCAGATTACATAAACTCGGGTGTCATGCTTATTAACCTGATCCGTTGGCGGGAGCTTGATTACACCAAAAAATGTATAGAATTCAGCAATAAAAATATTGATAAACTAATATTATTAGATCAATGTGCCATCAATGTCATTTTGCAAAACGACATTGTCCTGCTATCCGGTAAATGGAATGTAATGGTCCAACCAAGGATTTTGACCTACGACGGTCCGGACGCATCAATCCTTCATTTCATCACCGATAGCAAGCCTTGGCAAAGCTGGTATGAACATCCCCTTGGTGAAAGCTACTGGAGATACCTCAATGTCTCACCCTGGGCGGACGCTAAACCGATCGCTGCTCAGACCGTTAGCCAAGTTCTTCGACTTGCGAGGTTATTGGCACAACAAGGCAAGCTCACGGAGTCCATCGCCGTTTATGAGCGCTTTAAATACGCCTGAACTGCCCCTTTTCGAGCTAATGCAAAAGAATCACCAAAAGCCATGCAAAAAACCACCACTATTCCCTTTTGCGACCTCAGTCGCGCCTACGCTCCTTTGCAGGATGAAATTCTCGAGGCGATCAAAGCTTGCATCGAACGTTCATCGTATTTACGCGGTCCGGCGACGGTCGCTTTTGAAGAAGCGTGGGCAGCATACTGCGGTCAGCCTTATGCCGTGTGCTGCAACAGCGGCACCGACGCTCTGACCCTAGCGGCGCTCGTTCTAGGCATGCAACAAGTTGCGGTTCAATCCAACACCCTCCCGCTGACCGCCATTGGCCTGCACCGCGGAGGCGCCGAGGTCCATTTGGTGGACATTAACGCAGGGGGCTGGCCGCTGGAAACGGCCATGGAAAGCGTACCGGTGTTGATTTACGGCCAGATACCCACCGACACTTCAGTCAGTCGCCTTTACGACGCTGCACATGCGCACGGCTGGCAACCGCCTTTTGGTTCGAGTGCCGCCTGGAGTTTTTATCCGACCAAAACCTTGGGCGCCATGGGCGATGCTGGCGCCATTACAACCCACGACCGATATTTTGCGGATGAACTTCGAAGGCTGTGCGGTCGGGACGATAAGTTTTATAACGGCCGCCAGCTGACCTCGCGCATTGACGAAATACAAGCGGCGATCCTGTTGGTTAAACTAAAGTATCTGAACGGCTGGCTTGAGGAAAGACAACAAATCGGCTCCCACTACGACAGGCGACTCGGGCCCTTGGGCATTTGTCTGAATGCAAACTCATTGCACCATCTTTACGTGATCAAGACCCCCGGCCGCGCTGATTTGGCCAGGCACCTGTCAGTCCATGGAATCCAGACCAAAATCCATTGGGAAACACCGCTGCATCAGCTACCGGGCCCATGGCAAGCGGTGGGGTCATTTAGTGAATCAGAGCACTGGTGCAACTCGGTTTTAAGCCTACCCTGTTACCCGGGACTCACGCACACAGAAGTGGATTTCATCTGCTCGACCATCGAGGCGTGGTTTGAGGACCGGGTCAAGGACTAAGTGGTTCCCCAGCGTTAACCTGACACAGGCGCCAGATCTTCAGCAATCACTTATCGGAAATGCGAGTTGGGTAATTAGCTGCGTTGACTGTTGGACACATGCTTGCTATCAACGACACTTCACGGGGCAAAATACGCCTGACAACAAAATAGACCAAGGGAAAGCTCGCCGGAACAGTGTTCATCAATCAGCGCTTACTGGATGAATCGGCGGCGTATCTGCAAAGAATTCTCACAGATGATCTACAAAGTACCCTGTTTCCTTCACAAAAAATTTTACGCTAGGGATTAATTCTCAACTCGCTTGCGCAGCAATTCAGCAATTTGTATCGTACGGCTTATGAGAATTGTTGCTCGAGTCAGGCGAGCCAATTACCGTACGCCACAAAAATTTCCGCATCGGGTGTCGAACTTCGAGTATTAATGCGCATAGTGGGGCATAAGAAATCAACCGTCAGTGATAGTTGCTTTAACATTAATCAATCGCGCAATCGCAGGAAAAACAAATATGACAAGAATCCCGCAGATCCCGAATCGGAAGCTTAGCCATTTGAAACCGGCACCCAAACTGGATAATTCAATCATCAGCTTGTTCCAGCAGGGGCTAAGCCTCCACCAAAAAGGACAGTTATCACTAGCAAAGTTAATTTACGAAAAAATCCTTCTAAAACAGCCGAAAAATTTTGATGCCCTACATCTGCTTGGTGTAATTGCTTTTCAAAATAAAAATCTTACATTGGCGGAAGAGCTAATCGAAAAAGCGATCAAAATTAAACCTAATGCTGCCTCAGCCTATTCCAATCTTGGAAATGTGCTGAAAAACCTCAGACGGCTAGATGATGCTCTGGCGAGCTATGAAAAAGCAATCGCCATCAAACCGGACTACGCCGATGCGTTTTACAACCGTGGGAATGTGCTGAAAGACCTCAGTCGGCTAGATGATGCTCTGGCGAGCTATGAAAAAGCAATCGCCATCAAACCGGACTACGCCGATGCGTTCTGCAACCGTGGCAATGTGCTGAAAGACCTCAGTCGGCTAGCCGATGCTCTGGCGAGCTACGACATGGCAATCACCATCAAACCGGATTACGCTGATGCGTTCTGCAACCGTGGCAATGTGCTGAAAGACCTCAGTCGGCTAGACGATGCTCTGGCGAGCTACGACATGGCAATCACCATCAAACCGGACTACGCCGATGCGTTCTGCAACCGTGGCAATGTGCTGAAAGACCTCAGACGGCTAGATGATGCTCTTGCGAGCTATGAAAAAGCAATCGCCATCAAACCGGACAACGCCGAAGCGTTTAACAACCGTGGCAATGCGCTGAAAGACCTCAGGCGGCTAGGCGATGCTCTGGCGAGCTACGACATGGCAATCACCATCAAACCGGACTACGCCCAAGCGTTCTACAACCGTGGCAATGTGCTGGAAGACCTTAAGCGGCTAGATGATGCTCTTGCGAGCTATGAAAAAGCAATCGCCCTCAAACCGGACTTCGAGTTCTTGAAGGGGATTAAGTTGCACACGCAAATGCGTCTGTGTGATTGGAGTGATCTACAAGATCAATCCAATGGACTCGAATCTTCCATCGTAGCAAGATTGAAGGTAACTCCCGCATTTCCTCTATTGGCTTTGATGGATAGACCTGATCTTCAGCTGAAAGCATCGAAGATTTTCGCCGACAAAAAATATCCCGAACTAGATTTTGGGGGGGAATTCAAAACCCGATCAGCTGATGG
>NZ_JBIKHV010000050.1:0-18586 GCF_044361985.1 Limnohabitans sp.
TTCGCTGCCGCTCAAGCTCAACATTGTGGTGGCCATTGCCGTGGCCGTGATCTTGTGCCTGACGGTTGAAAAGCTCAAGCCCGTTTCAGGTGCCACGACATGAACAACACAGACCTCTCGACCTTGGTCATCATCGTCGGGCTGGCGCTGGTGACGGTGCTGACCCGCAGTTTCTTTTTCATCTCGAGTAAAAGCTGGCAACTGCCCCATTGGGCGCAACGCGGCTTGCAATACGCCCCCATCGCGGCCTTGTCGGCCGTGGTGGTGCCCGAAATTGTCACTGTGCAAGGCGTGTTCGTCACCACCTGGCAAGATGCCCGCTTGTTTGCCGCCGTGGCCGGGGCCGGGTGTTACTTTTGGCGGCGCGATGTGCTGGTGACTATTTTGGGCGGCATGGCGGTCTATTTGCCGCTGCACCTGGGGCTGGGTTGGTGATCTGGCCTTGTTCCTGGTTCGTACCGCCCACAAAGTCAGACTCTGTCATTTCTGGCTTTTAAAATTGACGCCACTTTGCCCAGCTCACCGAGCCCCACACCATGAACGTCATCCGCTTTTCTGATTTGTGCGCCAACGGCCAAGCCGCGGGCCAACGTGTGTTCATCCGCGCCGACCTGAACGTGCCGCAAGCCGACGACGGCAGCATCACCGAAGACACCCGCATTCGCGCCAGCGTGCCCTGTATCCAGATGGCCTTGGCCGCGGGTGCCGCCGTCATGGTGACCAGCCACCTGGGCCGCCCGACCGAGGGCGAGTTCAAACCCGAAGACTCGCTCGCCCCGGTGGCCAAGCGTTTGGGCGAGTTGTTGGGCCGAGAGGTGCCACTGATCGCAAACTGGGTGGATGGCGTGAAGCTTGAGCCCGGCCAGCTTGTCTTGCTGGAGAACTGCCGCGTCAACCTGGGCGAGAAGAAAAACAACGAAGACCTGGCGCGCAAGATGGCCGCGCTGTGCGACATCTATGTGAACGACGCCTTTGGCACCGCCCACCGTGCCGAGGGCACGACCTACGGCATTGCCCAATTTGCGCCGGTCGCTTGCGCGGGGCCGCTGCTGGCCGCTGAAATCGATGCCATTGGCAAAGCATTGGCCAACCCGAAACGCCCATTGGTGGCCATCGTGGCGGGCTCCAAGGTCTCGACCAAACTGACCATCCTCAAAAGCTTGTCGCAAAACGTGGACCAGCTCATCGTGGGCGGCGGCATCGCCAACACCTTCATGCTGGCCGCGGGCCTGAACATCGGCAAGAGCCTGGCCGAGCCCGATCTGGTGGATCAAGCCAAAGCCGTGATTGCCGCCATGAAAGCGCGTGGCGAGAAGCTGGGCGATGCCAGCATCGCAGTGCCGATCCCGACCGATGTCGTGACCGCCAAGACGTTTTCGGCCGATGCCGTGGCCACCGTGAAGAAAGCCAACGAGGTGGCCGATGACGACTTGATCCTGGACATCGGCCCTGAGACGGCGGCCAAGCTAGCCAAGCAGCTCAAGCAGGCGGGCACCATCGTGTGGAACGGCCCGGTGGGCGTGTTCGAGTTTGCCGCCTTTGAGAACGGCACCAAAGTCATTGCCCAGGCGATTGCCGAGTCCAGTGCCTTCAGCATTGCGGGCGGTGGTGACACGCTGGCGGCGATTGCCAAATACGGCATCGAGCAGCAGGTGGGCTACATCTCGACGGGCGGCGGCGCATTTCTGGAAATCCTCGAAGGCAAAACCTTGCCCGCCTTTGAGATTCTGGCCAAACGCGCTGCAGGTTGAATCGACCGATGCCCCATGAAAAAACCCCGCTTGGCGGGGTTTTTTGTAAAGGACGGCGCTCAAAGCCTGTGTCAGGCCTGTGTCAAACCTGTGCAGCGGGGGGCAAATTGCCGCGCACCGGGCTGGTCATGGTGCCTTTGTAGTCTGTCCAGCATTCGCGGCTGAAGTCGTACAGCTTGCAGTTTTTGGCGGTCTCGAAATACCAGGCCCATGAAAACGGCTGGACAATGATCCGGCCCGGCAGCATCTCTTCGAGCTTGGACTGCGCTTGCTTCAGACGGTAAAGCGGGATGCTCATGTCCACGTGGTGAGCGGTGTGCTCCATGATGTGGTGCATCAGCGCGCCGATGTTGAACGGGAAAGTCAGGTGCACCGTGGTGGACACGAAGGGCGCTGCCTTGGTCCAGGCGGCCTTGTTGTCGTGCCAGGACACCTTGACGTGCGTGTGGTGCACATAAACCACAAAACCGATCATGGTGCTCCAAAAAAAGAAGGGGATCAGCACGCCCATGAGCAGTGACAACCCTACCGACTGGCCCGTTTGCACGGCAGCTGCAGCGATGGTGGCGATCCAGAAAGCCCCAAACAGGCTGACCAGCATGCTGTCCTTGAAGAAGATCGGGCGGCGGGTGGGCATGTGGGTCTTGTTGGGAAAGAACTCGCGTTTCCACCAGATCTCGACCATGTAATACAAACCTGGCGCCCAGCCACTGCGGTAGGCGCGCTCCAGCAGGCGCTGCAGGGGACCGAGGGCTTCAAACTCAGAGGCCGTCAGGGGCGTCCAGACGAAATCCACCCCCTTGAGGTTGGTGTAGCCGTGGTGCACGACGTTGTGGCCTGTATCCCACAGGCTGTAAGGGGTGAGCGAGGGCAGAAATGCGATGCGACCGATCACTTTGTTCAGTTCGCGGTGGGCTGTCAGGCTTTGGTGACAAGCATCGTGGCCGATGATGAACAATCGGCCAATCACGAATCCGGCGGCCATGCCGCAGAGCAGTTTGGCCCAAACGGCATCGAATGCGAGGGTGCCGGTGATCAGGGCGAAAAACAGCGCGTAGTCCATGGTCAAAAGCACAAAAGCCCGCAAGGTGCTGCGCTGCCCCAACGGGATCAGCCACTCACGCAAGGTCTTGCGGTGCGGCATGGGCTGGTCCAGTGGAATGGGGTGGTCCGTGGTCGGTGTGTGTAATGCAGTCATGGCACTTTGCGTTTAACTTCTTGGACGAAGTTTAGCCTTCCAGACGTTCCCATGGGCTGACAGGGATCAATTCAATCCCCTAATAAGGACAAATCGGTGTATTCCGCGCTTTGCCAGAAAACCTGCTGCGCCATGTCAGCCTCCTGGGGCGCGGTGGCGAAAGAACCCTTCATGTAACTGATTTCATGTGAAAATTGAAACCAAATTACATGGAGAACCCCGAATGCCCCGTCGCGCCACCAAAATTGTTGCCACCTTAGGCCCTGCTTCCAGTGATCCGGCCCTGCTCGAAGCCATGATCCGGGCCGGGGTGAATGTGGTGCGACTGAATTTCAGCCACGGCAAGGCCCAGGACCATGTGGACCGCGCGCGCCTGGTGCGCGAAGCTTCGAAACGCGCTGGCCGAGAGGTGGCCATCATGGCCGACCTGCAAGGCCCCAAGATTCGCGTGGGCAAGTTTGTCGAAGGCAAAGTCATGCTCGAGCCTGGCGAGCCTTTTGTGCTGGACGCCTCGCGCACTGAGCCGGGCGACATCCATGGCGTGGGCCTCGATTACAAAGAGCTGCCGCGCGACGTGAAAGCTGGCGACGTGCTGCTGCTCAACGACGGCCTGATCGTGCTCACCGTGAACGCTGTCAAAGGCGAGCAGGTGCACACCACCGTCAAGCTGGGGGGCGAGTTGTCCAACAACAAGGGCATCAACAAACAGGGCGGGGGGCTGACGGCGCCCGCATTGACCGCCAAGGACATGGACGACATCAAGACCGCCATGAGCCTGCGGGCCGACTATGTGGCGGTGAGTTTTCCAAAAAATGCCACCGACATGGAAATGGCCCGCCAACTGTGCAACGTGGCCGGTGCCGAATACGGCCACAAGCCCGGCTTGATTGCCAAGATCGAGCGGGCAGAGGCCATTCCTCACCTTGAAGCCATCTTGCGGGCCAGCGACGGCATCATGGTTGCCCGAGGCGATTTGGCCGTCGAGGTGGGCAACGCTGCGGTGCCAGCCCTGCAAAAACGCATGATCAAGCTGGCCAAGGTGCACGACAAGGTCGTCATCACCGCAACCCAGATGATGGAAAGCATGATCACCAACCCGGTGCCCACCCGCGCCGAGGTGTCTGACGTGGCCAATGCCGTGCTGGACGGCACCGACGCTGTGATGCTGAGCGCCGAGACCGCGGCAGGCAAATACCCGCTGGAAACGGTGGAAGAAATGGCCAAGATCTGCGAGGCGGCCGAAAATGCCGAAGACCCTGCGCTGGACGCCGACTTCAAAGGCCAGAGCTTCAGCCGCATTGACCAGTCGATCGCCATGGGCGCCCTGTTCACCGCGCACCACTTGGGCGCCAAAGCCATTGTGGCCATGACCGAATCGGGCTCCACGGCCCTCTGGATGAGCCGCCACCGCGTGCATATCCCGATTTACGCCCTCACCACCAAGCTGACCTCGCAACGCAAGATGGCGCTGTACCGCAACGTGCGCCCCTTGCTGATGGACACCAGCGCAGACCGCGACACGGCCCTGGCCGAAGCCGAAGCGCACCTGAAAAACCGCAACATCGTGGGCACGGGCGATGTCTATGCCATCACCTGTGGCGAACCCATGGGCTCCCCCGGCGGCACCAACATGTTGAAAATTTGCAAGGTCGCGTGAGTCCGGGGCGGCCTTGCGGGCCGTCTCTCATGACGCGGCTGGCCGCTGTTTCGGGGTTCGGCTGGGCTTTCCTGCACGGGTGATGGGTTCAGGCCTGTATCCGACCGAAACCTATAAAATCCAGACCAGTTACAAGCCGGTTACATGCCGGCCCAGCTGAATCTTCAACTTCCCGGGAAATCACACATGGCACTCGTTTCAATGCGCGAGCTGCTGGACCATGCGGCCGTCAATGGCTATGGCATTCCAGCTTTCAACGTCAACAACCTGGAGCAAGTCCAGGCCGTCATGACCGCTGCCGATGAGGTGGGTGCACCGGTCATCCTGCAGGCCAGCGCAGGCGCCCGCAAATACGCTGGCGAGCCTTTCATCAAACACCTGATCCAGGCCGCTACCGAGCAGTGGCCGCACATTCCCCTGGTCATGCACCAAGACCACGGCCAAAGCCCGGCCATCTGCCAAGGCGCGATCGATCTGGGCTTTTCTTCGGTGATGATGGACGGCTCCTTGCTGGAAGACGGCAAGACCCCAGCCGATTTTGCTTACAACGTCGAGGTGACTCGCCGGGTGGTCGAGATGGCCCACTTGCTGGGGGTGTCGGTCGAGGGCGAGCTGGGGTGCTTGGGCAATCTGGAAACTGGCGAAGCGGGTGAAGAGGACGGCATTGGGGCCGTGGGCAAACTCGACCACAGCCAGATGCTCACCGACCCCGAAGAGGCCGCGCAGTTCGTCAAGGCCACGGGTCTGGACGCACTGGCCATCGCCATCGGCACCAGCCATGGCGCCTACAAGTTCAGCCGCAAGCCCACCGGCGATATTCTGGCCATCAGCCGTGTGAAAGAAATCCACGCCCGCATCCCCAATACCCACCTGGTGATGCACGGTTCCAGCAGCGTGCCGCAAGAGCTGCTGGCCATGATCAACCAGTACGGTGGCAAGATGAAGCAAACCTATGGTGTGCCCGTCGAGGAAATCCAGGAAGCCATCAAGCACGGCGTGCGCAAGATCAACATCGACACCGACATCCGTCTGGCCATGACCGCGGCGGTGCGCAAGTTCCTGTTTGAAAATCCCGAAAAATTTGACGCCCGCGAATGGCTCAAACCCGCCCGCGAAGCGGCCAAGCAAATCTGCAAGCAACGCTACCTGGAGTTCGGCTGCGAAGGCCAGGCCCCCAAGATCAAGGGCGACAACCTGCAAGTGGTCGCTGCCCGTTACGCCAAGGGCGAGTTGGCCCAGGTGGTGCGCTGAATCGTGCGCTCCGGGGCGCCCAAAGCCGCCCCTTGGTCCTGCGATAATTGACGCGAATGGCCCGTTGCCTGTTCAACGGGCCTTTTTCTTTTTTGCTGTTGCCTGACTGCTTTTGACATGACCACTGCGCTTCACACCTCGGCCCTGACTTCCTTGCCCCTGCTGGCGCGTGGCAAGGTGCGCGACAACTACGCGGTGGGCGATGACCGCATCCTGATGGTCGCGTCTGACCGCATCAGCGCCTTCGATGTGATCATGGGCGAGCCCATCCCCGGCAAAGGTGTGCTGCTCACGCAAATGGCGCTGTTCTGGTTTGACCAACTCGGCCCCAAGGGCCTGAACATCTGCCCAATCCACCTGACCGGCGATGCCCCCGAGAGCGTGGTCTCGGCAGCCGAAGTCCCTCAGGTCAAAGGCCGCTCCATGCTGGTCAAGCGCCTCAAACCCATCCCGGTCGAGGCGGTGGTGCGCGGCTATTTGGCAGGCAGCGGCTGGAAGGAATACCAGGACAATCAGGCCGTGTGCGGTGTGAAGTTGCCTGCTGGCCTGAAAAACGCCAGCCTACTCCCCGAGCCCATTTACACCCCGGCGGCAAAAGCGGCTGTGGGCGAGCACGACGAGAACATCACCTTTGAACAAACCGTGGCCATGATCGGTGTCGATCTGGCCACCCGCATTCGCGACATCAGCATCCAGCTGTACAAGGCTGCCCGCGACATCGCCGCAACCAAGGGCATCATCATTGCCGACACCAAGTTCGAGTTTGGCCTGGACGCCGATGGCACGCTGGTGTTGATGGACGAGGTGCTGACACCCGATTCGTCACGCTACTGGCCTGCCGACAGTTATGTAGAAGGCGCCAACCCACCCAGTTACGACAAGCAGTTTTTGCGGGACTGGCTCGAAACCGCGCAGGTCAATGGCCAGCCCTGGGACAAAGCCCCACCTGCCCCGCGGCTGCCGCGAGAGGTCATCGAAAAGACCGCCGCCAAATACGCAGAAGCCATGACCAAGTTGATGGCCTGAGCATGAAAAAAGGCGCTGACAAGCAGCGCCTTGGGAGGGGGCAGGCTCGGGTTTAGCCTGTCAAAGCCAACAAGCTCATGGCGTCCATCAGCAAGGTGGTGCTGGCCACCAGCATGCTGCCCCTGGCGATGTTGTGACCACGCGGGTGCAGCGATGCACCCCAGAAGCTTGCCAGACACAACAACTCCAAGCTGCCCCGCATCCAGAGGTAGCGGCTGCCGCCCAACAGATGGCCGGCTTCTGCGCTCATGAGTACGGCGTAAAGAAAAACCCCTTTGACCAGCCAGAGCAAGGCGCCCCAATGCACCGACTGCATGGCGTGCCAAAGGCCGCTGGAGGGTTTGATGGGCCGCGCAGACGCACCACTGAGCAAGCATTGAAGCTCTTCAGTGGTGATCAGGGGTTCGGAGCGGCGCATGGTCAATATGAATTCAAAAGTAGTGCTCGAATTCTAGGGTTTCCGAACCCTGAAAGTTGATCTTCAGGGCATCAAGACCATGTAAACCGGTAAATGTCTGTAACTGCGTGCAACACTCTGTGGGGGGTCAGTTCAGCGCCATGCTGAGCTTGCGCCGATAGCTGGAGATCATGCTCAGCAGCGGGTCTTCCTGCAGGGCGGCTTTGCCCATCAACTCAATGCCGCCAGCCGATTTGCCGGTGGCGTCCTGGGTCTTGGATTTGGGTGGGGTCATCAACTCCAGCAGGGCGACAAAGGTTTTGCGCGGGGCTTCTTCGTCCCAACTCTTGTCGCGCATGATGATTTCCAGCAACTCGTCCATGGCCGCTTCCCATTGGCCCACGGCAATCAGCAAGCGACTTTTGGCGAAGCGGGTCTCAAAATCTCGCTTGTTCTGGCCAATCAGTTCGTCAAATTTCGCCAGCTCCCATTGGCCACGCGGGTCGTTGGTCACAAACTCAAGGGCGTTGAGCCACTGGGTTTGCGCCTCAAAGCGCAGGGGCACGGGGATACGGCTCATGGCAGGGGCCAGCAAGGCAGCGGCTTCGGACAGCTCGCCATGGCCAATCAGCAGCTTGACCAGGTCAAAACGGGCGTCGTCGTTGCCAGGGTCAGTGGCCAGGGCTTGCTCTAGGGCGGCGCGTGCACTGTGCTCGTCATCCTCTTGCAAAGGGGCTTGGGCAATTTCTTCGTTGGCCTGGGCTGGCAGTGCGTCTTCGGCGGGCAAATGTTTGTCCAGGAATTGCTTGACTTGGCCCTCGGGCAAAGCGCCCATGAAGCCGTCCACCGGCTGACCATTCATCAGCAGGACGCAGGTCGGAATGCTTTTGATGCCAAAGGCCTGGGCCAGTTGCTGCTCTTCGTCCGAGTTGATCTTGACCAGCTTGAAGCGGCCTTGGTAGGCGGCCTCGACTTTTTCGAGGACGGGGCCGAGCGATTTGCAGGGGCCGCACCAGGGCGCCCAAAAGTCCACCAACACGGGTGTGGTCATCGAGGCGGCGATCACCTCGGCTTCAAAGTTTTGTATCGTGACGTCCATCATGGCGGGCAGTGTTCCGGGTTGTGTTTCAGCTCCAGGTGGAGCGAAACCTTAAAATTCAGCATTGATCACGAAAAGCACCCAATGACTCAAGCGCTCATCGGCGTCGTCATGGGTTCCAGCTCCGACTGGGACACCATGCAACACGCAGTCCAGATTCTCCAACAGTTTGGCATCCCGCACGATGCCCGTGTGGTTTCGGCCCACAGAATGCCGGACGATATGTTCGCCTATGCACAAAGTGCCGCCGAGCGGGGTTTGCAGGCCATCATCGCCGGGGCCGGCGGTGCGGCCCATTTGCCCGGCATGATCGCGGCCAAAACCGTGCTGCCAGTCCTTGGCGTACCGGTGCAAACCAAGGCCCTGTCGGGCGTGGATTCGTTGTACAGCATGGTGCAAATGCCCAAAGGTGTGCCCGTGGCGACCTTTGCCATCGGTGCTGCAGGCGCGGCCAATGCCGCCCTGTTTGCCGTGGCCATGCTGGCCAACCACGACCCGGCCCTGCGCCAAAAGCTCGAAGCCTTTCGCGCCCAACAAACCGAAGCCGCACGCGCCATGAGCGTGCCGCCTTTGCTGGGGGCAGCATGAGCCGGGCCATCTTGCCGGGCGCCCTGGTCAATGGCCAGCCTGCCACCCTGGGGGTGATGGGCGGGGGCCAGCTGGGACGCATGTTTGTGCAGGCCGCGCAGGCCATGGGTTACTTCACTGCCGTGCTCGACCCCGATGCCGCCAGTCCGGCGGGCCTGGTCAGCCACCACCACATCCAGACCGATTACCTCCATGAACAGGGCTTGGCGCAATTGATGCAGCGCTGCGCGGCCATCACCACCGAATTTGAAAACGTGCCCGCGCCTGCCTTGACCACACTGGGCGCTCACCGCCCCGTGGCCCCCAGTGCCGATGCCGTGGCCATTGCACAAGACCGCGCCGCCGAAAAAGCCCACTTTGTGCGTTGTGGTGTGCCGGTGGCCCCGCACGCCCTGATCGAGACGCCCGCGCAACTTGCGGCGGTGCTGGGCCAGCCAAACAACCCCTCAGGGGACGGCGCTGCGGGCGATGCGATGAGCGTGAAGGCAGACCTCTTTCCGGGCATCCTGAAAACCTCGCGCATGGGTTACGACGGCAAAGGCCAGATCCGCGTCAAAAACCGCGAAGCCTTGGCCGCTGCCTGGGCTGAGCTGAAAAGCGTGCCCTGCGTGCTGGAAAAAATGCTGCCGCTGCAAGCCGAGTGTTCGGTCATCGTGGCGCGGGGTGCCGATGGGCAGATGGTGAATTTTCCAGTGCAGCTGAACCTGCACCGCGAGGGCATTCTGGCCGTGACCAGCGTGTACGAAGGCGCCGTGCCCGCCGACTTGGCTGCACAGGCGGTGCAAGCCACCCGGGCCATCGCCGAGGGCCTGAATTATGTGGGCGTGTTGTGCGTGGAGTTTTTCATCCTCGAAGGCGGCCAGCTGGTCGTGAACGAAATGGCGCCGCGCCCGCACAACAGCGGCCACTACACCCTGAACGCTTGCGACCTGTCGCAATTTGAGCTTCAAGTGCGCACCCTGGCAGGCTTGCCCCTGACGCCACCGCGCCAGCATTCACCGGCCATCATGCTCAATTTACTGGGTGACCTGTGGCCCGAGGCCTCGGCCAAGGGCCCGACCAGTCCTGCCTGGGCACCGGTGCTGGCGCTGCCTGGCACGCACTTGCACTTGTACGGCAAGTTGTCGGCCCGACCCGGTCGCAAGATGGGCCACCTGAACATCACAGGTGACAGCGTGGCGGCGGTGCGTGCCACGGCATTGCAAGCCGCGGCCTTGCTTGGCATCGAAGCGTTTTAAGGCGGCCCATGATCCTCGCGGCAGACGAACAGGCCATTGCACGGGCCGCGCAGGCTTTGCAGGCTGGCCAGTTGGTGGGCATGCCCACCGAAACCGTGTATGGCCTGGCCGCCAACGCCACCGACGATGCGGCCGTGGCCCGTATTTTTGTGGCCAAAGGCCGACCTGCCGATCACCCGCTGATCGTGCATGTGGCCAGCACCACCCAGGTGCCGCTGTTTGCTGCCCAGGTGCCCGACTTTGCGCAAAGCCTGATGGCCGCCTTTTGGCCCGGGCCCCTCACCCTGATCTTGCCGCGCCAGCCTGGTGTAGCCATGGCCTCAGCGGGCGGGCAGGACTCGATTGGTTTGCGTTGCCCCTCGCACCCCGTGGCGCAGGCATTGCTCACCGCTTGTCTGGCCCTGGGGGTGCCAGGTGTCTCTGCGCCCAGTGCCAACCGGTTTGGCCGCGTGAGCCCGACCACGGCAGCGCACGTGCAGTCTGAGTTGGGTGCTGAGCTGTTGATTTTGGACGGTGGCGAATGCGATGTGGGCATCGAGTCCACCATCATCGATTGCACCCGGGGTGCGCCGGTGCTGTTGCGCCCCGGCCAAATCACCCGTGCGCAGATTGAGGCCGCTTGCGGGCGGGCCGTGCTGGACAAAAACTCGCCTATTGAAACGATGGGCCAATCCGCGCCCCGAGCTTCGGGCACGCTCGAATCACATTACGCCCCCCGCGCCAAGGTGCGGCTGATGTCGGCGCAAGACATCACCGCCAAATTGCAAGCACTGGGGCCACACGCCAACAACCTGGGCCTTTGGTCTGCCGAGCGTCCCAATTCGGGTGCTGGTGTGTTGTGGCGTGAACAGCCTGCCAGTGCGGATGAGGCGGCACACGCGTTGTTCAGTGTCTTGCGCGATCTGGACGCCCGCGGCGTGCAACAAATCTGGGTGCAGTTGCCACCCAACACCCCGGAGTGGGAAGGCGTGCGTGACAGGTTGCAACGCGCGGCGGCTTGAGCCCCAAGCGCAGGGCAAAAAAATGCCCGCGCTGGGCGGGCATTTTTTGGGGCCAAGAAGGTCAGAAACGCATACCGACACCCAAAGTCGTGATCCCGGGGTTCAGCGTGGTGCTGATGGTTTGGCCGGTTGACAAGGTGGTCGTCGTTTTCAAATAGGTTTTGGCATACGATACATCCACAAACCAACGGTCGTCGATGCGGATGAACATTCCCAAACCGGGACTCAGTGCAAATTTTGAATCGACTTTCAGGCCCGTGCTGCCGCCTGTTGGGTTGAGTGGGTTCAAGCCGTTCAGTGTTGCGCTGCCTTTGGCATCATGGAAACGCACATAACTCAAACCCAGCATGCCGTAAGGCCGAAATGTGGCGTTGGCTTCACCAAAGCGGTACTGCCCAAACACAGTGATGGGCAAGGCGGTGACGGTGCCGATTTGTCCAGTGCCAGAGATCGAACCTGTGCCATACAGCTTGTGTTTGAAGCCGAGGCCCAGTGGCACAGCAACAGACAAATGGTCGTTGTAAACATAGGTCAATTGCAGCGTGGGCTGTGTGTCACCTCCCACATCGACCGTTGTGCCCGAGGGGGATGGGGCGCTAAGCGTGCCACTGCTCACGCTGGGCGAAATTTTGGTGACGCCACCCTGTATCAGCCAACTGCCAGCTGTCTGCGCCCAAGCGCCACCAAATGCTGCCGTCAGCGCTAAAGCCAAAAGTTTCTTTTTCATGAATAACTCCTCGTGATTGCGTCAAAGCCAGCCCGCACGGGCCAAGGCGCGTGAAACGGAGGCAGCCAACAGGCCGTGGGCATAAGGGGTAGGGTGGAAGCCGTCAGAGAAGGCGTACCTTTTCCACCAGCCGGCTGTTTTGCCTGCAGGGGGTGATGCATCCAGCGTGGTGCTCAAGCAAGGGAAATTGCCCAGCAAACCCATGTTTGCCGTACAGGCAGCGGCGGTCACGTTGGACAAGCCGTAATCCCCAGGTTTGCTCACTTCGTCCTGGAAATCTGTGTAGAAGTCGACCAAGGCGATGCGGCTATCGGTGCCAATGCGTGTTTTCAGCTGCGCATTGAAAGTTGTAATCCAAGCTCGGACCAATGCTTGAACTTGAGCCGATTGCGCTGCACTCATGGTGCCGAGTGTTGCTTGTAGCAAAGGCGTGATGGTGATGTCCGGCATGTTGAGGATGGCCACATGCGTCGCCTTTTTTGCCAACACCTTGGTGGTTACGTCCTCGTAGAACGTATTGGCCAATGCGGTCATATAAGCCACTCCAGCGCTGCTGCCGCTAGGGTCTTGTGTCAGAAGTTGCCCCATGACTGTGGGCGTCAGCTGCTGCTGAAGGAATGTTTGGAAAGCCGTCACCATGCCACCAGTGTTGGTGGGATCGCCCGCCGCCTGTAAAAAGGCCGTGGTTAGATCTGCCGCATCGTTGCCCCCGCCCACAAGCAGCACCAGATCACCAGAGGTGTAATCGCCATACAAGGCTTGCGTTGCCATTTGTGTACCCACGGTCAAGGGGTTGAGGTTGCCACCATCCGCGTCTTTCACGCGAACCCTGCCACCGCCAATCGCGTAGTTGGTGCACCCAGCCGTGGTGTTGGCGGCAAATGTTGTGCCAGTGAATGCATAAAAATTGCACTGTTCTGCCCCATTGACACCAAATTGGTTGGCAATGACCTGAGGCCAGATGAGCGAGTTGTTCGGTGTTAAGGGGTCTTGTACCGTGAACTTCACGCCACCAAACGTTCCCACATCCGCCAAGCTGTCCCCCATCACATAAACCTTGCTGATCGAGGCCTTGGTAGGCAGGCTGTCATTGCCCCCGCACCCCGCCAAGCCCCAAGCCAGCACCGTGGCCAAACTGGCTAAAAGCCCATATCTTTTGAATTGACGCACGGGTTGTCTCCTGTTTTATTAAAAAAAGAACGACTGTTCTTTTTCATATCGTAGGAGGGATACCCGTAACGGGGTATCGGGTATTTACCCATTTTTGGGTACTGAAACTGAAAGAATCAGCGAAATCGCAGCTTCATCACCAAAATCATCAGCGCCAGGCTGGTGGTGATGGTGTTGGCGATGATGATGGGCCAGGCCATCATCAGCACGCCATAAACCAGCCACAGGGCCACGCCTGCGGTGAACAGGCTGTACATGCCCAGAGAGATGCCGCTGACATCGCGGGATCGAAAGGTCTGCCAGGCTTGCGGAATGAAGCTGGCGGTGGTCAAAAAAGCGGCCAGCGAGCCGACCCAGTCAATCAGGTTCATGGTTTGGGGCCTTGAGCAGACCGAGGGGCGGTGCTTTGGGCGCTATCGCGCACCGTCCATTCCAGCAATTGGTCCAATGCTGCGCGCGCCTGGTTGGCGTTGGGGTGGTGCACGATGGCCACCAGCGTGTAGCGTTGGCCGCTTTGGCCTTGCACATACCCGGCCACAGAGGCCACATCGCGCAGTGAACCGGTTTTGAGCCAGGCATTGCCAATCACGGGTGACTGGGGGTTGCGCTCTTTCAGGCGCGCGGCGGTGCCGTCCACCCCAGCCAGAGAAAGAGAGTCGACAAAGTGTTGTGCGTGCGGCCCGCCGTGGGCGGCTTGCAGCAGGGCGGTCAGGGCGTGCGCTGTGCTGCGTTCGTTGCGCGACAGGCCTGAGCCGTTGTCCAGCAGCGGCTCGTCTTGCCCGGCAAACCCGCTGCGCCACCACTGCGACAAGCGCACACGCGAGGCCTCGAAGCGGCCGGGCGAACCCAGCTCGCTCGACAGCGTCAGGTACAACTGCTGGGCCATCACATTGTTGGAGAATTTGTTGATGTCCTTGATGACCTCGCTCAGTGGCAAGGAGGGCGCTTCGACCAGCAGCCTGGCAGCTGCCGGGCGCACACCATAACGAACTTGACCGCTCAGTTGTCCGCCAGCACCCAGCCACATGGCGTGCATCACGCGGGGTGCGTACTGTTCGGGTTCGGGGTAGGCCACGGGCCACTCGCGTTCGCCACAGCGTGTGGGGTAGCTGCCTGCAAAGCGCACCTGCAAGGGCTGGCTGAAGTCGGCTTTGAGCTGGCTGCGCCAATCGTTGCAATGGCCGCTGTTCAGGGGCAGCAGCACCGGTGTCTCCAGCCCCTTCAGCGGGGGCTCGAAGCGCACCTGCACTTGCCCGCTGGCGGCGTCAGGCGTGAATTTGTAGACCACCGCCTTGAAATTCAGCAGCAGCCCGTCGGGTGCCACGTTGTAGGGACGCAGGGGCTCGTCGTCAAAGGGTTCGCTGCGTTCACGCACATCAAACACGCTGCGGTCGAGCACGATGTCGCCGCGCACCTCTCGCACGCCTGCTGCCATCACCTGGCCCAGCAGGTCTTGCAAGCGTTCAACCACCAGCTTGGGGTCGCCGCTGCCGCGCACGATCAGGTTGCCGTGCAACGCACCCTCACGCACTGGGCCATCGGCATACACACGGTTTTGCCAGACATGCTGGGGCCCCAGCAAGCTCAAGCCGGCATAGGTCGTGAACAGTTTCATGACCGAAGCGGGATGGGTCACGCTGAGGGGCTGGTGCGACAAGCGGGGTGGCTTTGCCGCAGCAGGCTTGCCCGATGCGGTGACGGCGGGCAAAGGGGTGATCAGCACACTCAAGGCCGAGGGGGGTACTTGGGCCTGGCGCAGTGTTTTCAGCACAGCGGGCGGCAACAGGGTATTTTCGGGGCGTACTGACCTGGCTTTTTGGAGCGGCTCGGGCAAGCCTGGGGTCTGGGCTATCGAGTTCGTTGTGCTGGTCCAGGCCAACGCCGCGAAAAGGCTGGTCAACACGGTCGTTAGCAAAGGGGTCCGTGCGCGGGTCAGGGTCATGCGTTAAGTCTAACGGGCAGCGCCTGGCGAAATGGGGCCGTATGATTCGGGCCATGCGATTTTCTTCAAAAACCGTGGGCATAGCCTCTGCGGTCATCACGGTGCTCATCTGGACAGGTTTCATTGTCATTGCGCGCGCCTCGGCGTCTCGAGGCTTGTTGCCTTTGGACATTGCACTGGCGCGCATTCTGGGCGCCAGCAGCATTTTGTTGCCCTGGGCCTGGTGGCTGATGCGGTCTGCTCGGCAGACGGGCCAAAAGGTGGGCTCGCTGTTCGGCCTGTCGCCCTTGCCACTGGCCCCGACTTTGCAGGCGGGCTTGCTGGGCGGATTGCTGTATGCCGTGCTGGCCTATTCCGGCTTCTTTTATGCGCCCGCATCGCATGCTGCCGTGCTGATGCCGGGCAGCCTGCCTTTGTGGACCACTTTGCTGGCCTGGCTGGTGCTGCGCGAAAAGGTGTCATCGACGCGCGCTGTGGGGTTGGGCTTGATCGTGTTGGGCGATGTGCTGGTCGGCGGCGTGAGTCTCATGATGGCGTTTGATGGCGGAGAGGTCTGGAAGGGCGACTTGCTATTCATGGTGGCGGCTTGCTGCTGGTCAGGCTACAGCGTGACGGTGCGTCGCCATGGCCTGGATGCAGTCCGTGCCACCATGGCCATCACGGCGTTCGCCTTTGTTAGTTTTGTGCCGGTTTATGGGGTGTTGATCGGCATGGGGGTGTTGCCCACCCATTTGGCCCAGGTGCCTTGGACCGAGGTGGCCTTTCAGGCGGTGTTTCAGGGCATGGGTTCGGTGGTCATTTCGGGCATCACCTTCACGCAGATGGTGCGCCACTATGGGCCGGTGCGATCAACCATGATCACGGCCCTGGTGCCGGGCTTGTCGGCCTTGGGTGCGGTGTGGTTTCTGGGTGAACCCATGCACTGGAATTTGTTGGCCGGGCTGGCGCTGGTGACCAGCGGCATTTTGTTTGGTGTGCGACAAGCCGCAAAGCCTGCGGCGGCGACCCTCCCGACGGCCATCCCAACGGCCATCGTGGCCGTCATTCCGGTGGCCGAAGTCGGGGTCAAACCATGAGCACCGGCACAAAAGAATGGCGCTGGCTGGCCTTTGACACCAGCACCGATGTGCTGTCTTTGGCCGTTGCGCGGGGTGATCGGGTCTGGACGCAAACCTTGCCGGGTGGCGCCCAAGCCTCCAGCGGCTTGATCCCAGCGGTGCTGGCCATGCTGGCCGAGGCCGATATGCCCCTGGCTTCATTGGATGCGATCGTGTTTGGCCGGGGGCCAGGCTCGTTCACGGGGCTGCGCACAGCCTGTGCCGTAGCGCAGGGCCTTGCTTTTGGCGCCAATCTGCCGGTGTTGCCTGTGGGCACTTTGCTGGTGGTGGCCGAAGAAGCACGCTGGTTGCACAGGCATTCGGCTGCCCTGCCGGCCGAGGCCCCTTTGACCGTGCTGGCGCTGCTGGATGCCCGCATGGACGAGGTGTACAGCGCCGCCTACCAATGGCATGCTGCGCCCGAGCAAGTTCATGGGCATTGGCAGCCAGCCTCGGCCTTGCAGGTTGGGGCGCCCGAGAACATTCAAATGCCTGCATGCAGCCCATTGCTGCTGGCGGGCAATGCGTTTGCCGCCTATGGCGATCGCCTGCCTGTGGGTGAGCGTTGCGTGGCTTTGCCCACCGCTACTGCCATGCTGCGCTTGGCACCCGCTTTGTGGGCGCAGGGCTTGGCCGTACCTGCCGATCAGGCCATGCCGCTGTACATCCGAGACAAAGTCGCCAACACCACCGCCGAGCGCGAGGCCATGAAGGCCAGTGCGGCGATGGCGAAGCTTGCGGTACCCACATGACGCGTTCAGGCACTGGGTCTGGTAAAGCCGTTTTGCGCCCTCAGCCTTCAGAGGTGATGCGCAACGCGGTGACTTTGTTACCCATGAGGCAGGACGACCTGGACGCCGTCATCGCCATCGAGCAAACCGCTTACGGCCACCCTTGGACGCTTGGCAATTTCCGCGATTCACTCAACCCGCTCTTCGACGCCGAATGCCTGTGGCTTGACGGCGAATTGCTGGGCTACTTTTTGGCCATGCGCGGGGTTGAAGAAATGCATTTGCTCAACATCACCGTGGCGCCTGCACACCAGGGCCAAGGCTGGGGCCACATGATGCTCGACGCCTTGTCGCTCAAATCGCGGCATGAGGGTGCGCAATGGCTCTGGCTCGAGGTGCGCCAAAGCAATCTGCGCGCCTTGCTGGTGTATGCGCGCTATGGTTTTCGGCAGATCAGCATCCGCAAGGATTACTATCCTGCAGACCGCCAGCAGCGTGAGCATGCGGTGGTCATGAGTCTGAAACTGTGAGCCCCAACATGAGCGACCCCACCCGATTTGATCTGGACGACCGACAGCGTGCCATGCTGGCCGAAATGGGCGTGCGCGTGTGGTGGCCCCAGCATGCCGACAGTGCGGCACCGCAAGCCCCGGTCCAGGCCGCAGCACATGCAACCGCACAGGAGCAGGCCGCTGTTTCGGCAGAGCCTGTTGCGCAAAAGCCGAGTCCGTCCCCAACACCCACGGCCCTTGTTGCAGCGCCCCGATCCACACCGCCCTTGCGCCCAGTTCCGGTGGTGCAGGTTCAGGCGGCCGAAAAGTCACACGGCAAGCCACTGGCCGATGGTGTGGCGGGTATGGACTGGGAGACCTTGACGCACACGGCGGCCACCTGCCGGGCTTGCGACTTGTGTGAGCATCGAAAAAATTCCGTGTTGGGTGCGGGCGATGTGCAAGCCGACTGGATGGTCATTGGCGAAGCCCCCAGCGAAGAAGAAGACGCGCTGGGTGAGCCTTTTGTGGGCCCATCGGGGCAATTGCTCGACAACATGCTCAAGGCCGTCGGCCTGAGCCGCAAGGCCCAAGGCAAGGCCGGGGTTTACATCACCAATGTGCTCAAGTGCCGCCCGCCGGCCCGCAACCCGAGCTTGCAAGAGTTGAGCACCTGCGCCCCTTATTTGGCCAGGCAAGTGGCCCTGGTTCAGCCCAAGGTCATTTTGGTGATGGGCCGTTTTGCCATGCAGTCGGTGTTGCAAACATCCGAGCCTCTGGGCAAGCTGCGCGGACAAGTCCACAGCTACCAAGGCGTGCCGGTGGTGGTGACCTACCACCCTGCCAGCTTGCTGCGCACCCCGGCGGACAAGGCCAAAGCCTGGGCCGATCTGGTGCTGGCCCTTGGTGTTTTGAGCGCCCACTCAAGCGTCTGAGCCCCAGGGGGCGTGTGTCTCAGCCTGGTCAGCCCCTCGGGCAGGGCTGAGCTACCATGACCGGTATGACCCTCAGCCGACAACAAATCACCTTGCTGATCACCCTGACTTTGGTCTGGGGCTTCAACTGGCCCATGCTCAAGCTGGGTGTGACGAGCTTCCCACCGCTGTCGTTTCGCAGTTTGAGCATGTGGGTGGGCTTGCCTTTTTTAGCGCTGGTGCTTTACTTTAAAAAAGTGCCTTTCAAAATCCCGATGACTGACTGGAAAGAGTTGTTTGTGCTGGCC
>NZ_JBIKHV010000125.1:0-5679 GCF_044361985.1 Limnohabitans sp.
GCCACCACGGGCACATCTTTGGCCTTCAGGCCTGCGTTACCGAGTTCTTTGTAGAAAGGCACGTTGGAGTCACCGTTGATGGTGGACACCACGGCCGTCTTGCCGCCCGCTGAAAATTTCTTCACATCGGCCACGATGGTCTGGTAATCAGAGTGGCCAAACGGTGTGTATTTTTCATCGATGTCCTTGTCGGCCACACCCTTGCTTTTGAGGTAAGCACGCAAGATCTTGTTGGTGGTGCGGGGGTACACGTAGTCGGTGCCCAGCAAGACCCAACGTTTGGCGCCGCCACCGTCTTTGCTCATCAGGTAATCCACCGCAGGGATGGCTTGCTGGTTAGGTGCGGCACCGGTGTAAAACACGTTTTTGGACAGCTCTTCACCTTCGTATTGCACGGGGTAGAACAGCAAGCCATTCATCTCTTCCACCACGGGCAAAACCGATTTGCGCGAGACCGAAGTCCAGCAACCAAAAATCACGGAGACTTTGTCCTGACCGAGCAACTGCTTGGTTTTTTCGGCAAACAAAGGCCAGTTGGATGCAGGGTCAACAATCACCGGCTCCAGCTTTTTTCCCAACACACCACCTTTGGCATTGATCTCGTCGATGGCCATCAGCACGGTGTCTTTCAACACGGTTTCAGAAATGGCCATGGTGCCCGACAAACTGTGCAACACACCCACCTTGATGGTGTTGCCCGCTTGCGCATGGGCCTGAATTGCAAAAGTCAGACTGCCAGCAGCGATAGCAGCGGCGGTTGCGAGGGCTTTGAGGTTGCCACGACGGTTCATCATGAGGTCACTCCATTCAGGATTTAAGTTGTTCAACAAAAGGGCGATGCGCTTGCACCGCTGCAACCCCTCTTGCAATCACCGTGCCAACCCAAGGGGGAACCCTGATTCACCCCAAAATGGCGTGCAACTTCCCTGGGATTTCGACCCTTCCCTATAAAGGGCACGCTCTTTGCTACATTCAATGCATTGCATGCACCCACTCTTTCAGAACGCACCAAAATGGAACTCACTCCCCGCGAAAAAGACAAACTGCTGATCTTCACGGCAGGCCTTTTGGCTGAGCGGCGCAAAGCACGCGGCCTCAAGCTCAACTACCCCGAAGCCATTGCCCTGATCAGCGCCGCCATCATGGAAGGCGCACGGGATGGCAAGACCGTGGCCCAACTCATGAGCGAAGGCCGCACTGTGTTGACACGCGCCGATGTGATGGACGGCATCTCGGAGATGATCCCCGACATTCAGGTGGAAGCGACTTTTCCCGATGGCACCAAGTTGGTGACCGTGCACCAACCTATTGTTTGAATGGCCAAGGAACTCCCCATGAAAAATCATCGCAAAGCGGCCAGCAAGGCCTTGTTGTTGTCCAGCCTGCATGCACCCGTGTGGGCGCATGACGGGCACGGCCTGTTCGGCAGCCACTGGCATGCCACAGACGCCATCGGCTTCATCGTGGTCATTGTGCTGGCCATCGCGGCCTGGGCCATTGGCCAACGCAAGTAAGGATGGCCATGACACCCGGAGAGTTTTTAATTGAGCCTGGCACCCACGCCCTGAATGTGGGTCGCCGCACGTGCACCTTGGTGGTTCAAAACACCAGCGATCGCCCCATACAGGTGGGCTCGCACTACCACTTTGCAGAAACCAACGCGGGCTTGCGCTTTGACCGCAGCGCCGCCCAAGGCATGCGCTTGAACATCACCTCGGGCACTGCGGTCAGGTTTGAACCTGGCCAGCAGCGCACGGTCGAGTTGGTGGACTACGCCGGCAATCGTGTGGTGTATGGCTTTCGGGGGCTGACCAACGGCCCGCTGGCAGACAACGCGCAGAAAGACTCCTGACATGGCCCACATCGATAAACGCGCTTATGCCGAAATGTTCGGCCCCACCGTGGGCGACCGCGTTCGGCTGGCCGACACCTGCCTGGTGATCGAAGTCGAAAAAGACTGCACCCTGCAAGCCGGCAGCTACGGCGAAGAAGTCAAGTTTGGCGGAGGCAAGACGATCCGCGACGGCATGTCGCAATCGCAGCGCACCAATGCCGAGGGCGCGATGGACTGCGTGCTGACCAATGCGCTCATCATCGACCACTGGGGCATTGTCAAAGCCGACATCGGCCTCAAGGGCAACCGCATCGCGGCCATTGGCAAAGCGGGCAACCCCGACACGCAACCGGGCGTTGACATCGTCATCGGGCCAGGCACCGAGATCATCAGCTGCGAAGGCCTGATCGTCACTGCAGGCGGCATCGACAGCCATATCCACTTCATCGCACCCCAACAAATCGACGAAGCCCTGGCCAGCGGCGTGACCACCATGCTGGGCGGTGGCACGGGGCCTGCCACCGGCACCTTTGCCACCACCTGCACTCCGGGCCCTTTCAACATCGAACGCATGATGCAGGCGGCCGATGCCTTTTCGATGAACCTGGGTTTTCTGGGCAAGGGCAACGCCACATTGCCTGCGGCGCTGCACGAACAAATCAACGCTGGCGCGATTGGCCTGAAGCTGCACGAAGACTGGGGCACCACGCCCGCGGCCATCGACAACTGCCTGACGGTGGCCGAAGAGACCGACACCCAAGTGGCCATTCACACCGACACGCTCAATGAGTCGGGTTTTGTGGAAGACACCGTGGCGGCCTTCAAGGGCCGCACCATCCACACCTTTCACACCGAAGGCGCGGGCGGCGGGCATGCGCCCGATATTTTGAAAGTCGTAGGAGAAGCCAATGTGCTGCCCTCTTCGACCAATCCCACACGCCCTTACACCATCAACACGCTCGACGAGCATGTCGACATGCTGATGGTCTGCCACCACCTGGACCCATCGATTGCCGAAGACCTGGCCTTTGCCGAAAGCCGCATCCGCAAGGAAACCATTGCGGCCGAAGACATCCTGCACGACCTGGGCGCCATCAGCATGATGAGCAGCGACAGCCAGGCCATGGGGCGAGTGGGCGAGGTCATCATCCGCACCTGGCAGACGGCGCACAAGATGAAACAGCAACGCGGCAGTTTGCCGGGCGACACCGATCGCCACGACAACGCCCGCGTGAAGCGCTACATCGCCAAGTACACGATCAACCCAGCGATTGCACACGGCATGAGCCACGAGGTGGGCAGCATCGAAGTGGGCAAATGGGCCGATCTGGTGATCTGGAAACCCGCCTTCTTTGGCGTGAAACCGGCCATCATCATGAAAGGCGGCTTCATCGCGCTGGCAGCTATGGGTGACCCGAACGCCTCCATCCCCACACCACAGCCTGTGCACTACCGCCCCATGTTTGGCAGCTTTGGCGGGGCGCTCACGCGCAACTCGCTGACGTTTGTGTCGCAAGCCGGTTTACAGGCGGGCATTGGCGCACGCTACGGGCTGGCCAAGACCTTGTCGGCCGTCAAAAACATCCGCAAAGTAGGCAAGCGCGACATGGTTCACAATGATTACGCGCCCCGCATGGAAGTCGATGCACAAACCTACGCGGTGCGCGCCGACGGCCAATTGCTGGTTTGCGAACCCGCCACCAGTTTGCCCATGACACAACGCTACTTTTTGTTTTGATGATCACCTGCTCCAAACGCATGCCCCAGGGCAAAGGCCTGGCCAAAGTCCTCGTGCAACGTGCCGCCACGGTCACGCTGGATTGGGACACCCGCCAAAAAAGCCGCTTTGACGCCGTCGACAGTTCGGGCCGAAGCATCGGCGTTTTCTTGCCGCGCGGCACGGTGGTGCGTGGCGGCGATGTGCTGGTGGCCGAAGACGGCTCGCTGATCCGGGTCGAGGCTGCGCCGCAAGATGTGCTGCGCATCACCGCCTGCACCCAGCACGGCTCACCGTTCGACCTGACCCGCGCCGCCTACCACTTGGGCAACCGCCATGTGCCCATTGAGCTGCAAGCCGATCACCTGAAGATCGAACCCGACCATGTGCTGGCCGATATGTTGCGCGCGATGCACATGACCGTGCTGCCCGTGTCAGAGGCTTTTGAACCTGAAAACGGTGCCTATGGTGAGCACGGCGGGTCCTCGCATGGGCACGGGCATGGGCATGGGCATGACCATGGCCACGCTCACGACGCCCATGACCCTGCGCCACAGGCCACGCCGACACGCGTGGCCATCCCGATCCGTGCAGCCCATGCCGAGCCGCATGTGCACGGCCCCGGTTGCAAGCATGACCACTGACACCCCAGCTTCAGGTCTGCTGCAACTGATCTGGCTTGCGTCACCTGCATTGCCCATCGGGGGGTTTTCTTATTCCGAGGGGCTAGAGGCCGCCATCGAACACGGACTGGTGCACGACGAAGCCAGCGCCACACACTGGGTGGTCGACCAACTGCACTTGACGCAGTCGCGCGGTGACATGGCCGTGGTGGCCCAGGCCATCCCGGCATGGCAAAACGGCGATACGCTTCGACTCAAAGCACTGAACGACTGGGTCATGGCCACCCGCGAAACAGCCGAGATGCGCTTGCAAACCGAACAGATGGGCCGCTCTTTGCTCGACTGGTTGCGCAACCTGCAACAAGCTTCCGAGGCCCAACTGGTCTGCTGCGCGCAACTGCCGACCACCTACCCCTTGGCCATGGCACTGGCTTTGTCTTTGGCGCCTGCGCCCATCGACCAAGCCCTGCAAGCCCACGCCTTTGGCTGGGCAGAAAACATGACACAGGCCGCCCTCAAGGCCGTACCCTTGGGCCAAAGCGCAGGCCAACGCATGCTGGCCCGACTGGCGCGTGAAATCCCTGTGGCTGTGCAAACAGCCCTGCTTCTGAGCGATGAAGACCGCCAAGCCTTCAGCCCCATGCTGGCCATCTTGTCGGCCAGACACGAAACCCAATACTCACGAATTTTCAGATCATGAACACTGCCCTGCACCACATTGCCAACCGCACCAAAAAACTGCCCCCACTGCGTGTGGGCATTGGTGGGCCGGTCGGCTCCGGCAAAACCACCTTGCTTGAAATGCTGTGCAAAGACATGCGCGAGCGCTGGGACCTGATCGCCATCACGAACGACATTTACACCAAGGAAGACCAGCGCCTGCTCACCGAGAGCGGCGCCCTGCCCGCCAACCGCATCATGGGCGTGGAAACAGGAGGCTGCCCGCACACGGCCATACGTGAAGACGCGTCCATCAACCTCGAAGCCATTGACCGCATGCTGGAGAAGTTTCCCGATGCCGATGTGGTCTTCATCGAAAGCGGCGGCGACAACTTGGCCGCCACCTTCAGCCCGGAGTTGAGCGACCTGACGATCTACGTGATCGATGTGGCCGCAGGCGAAAAGATCCCCCGCAAAGGTGGCCCAGGCATCACCAAGAGCGATTTGTTCGTCATCAACAAGACCGACCTGGCACCCCATGTGGGCGCATCGTTGGACGTGATGCGGGCAGACACCGACCGCATGCGCCCCAACCGCGAAACACGCCCCTGGGTCATGACCAACCTCAAAACGCTGGATGGCCTGAGCGAAGTGGTGGCCTTTATCGAAAAAAAGGGCATGCTGACCCAGGCTTGAGCCGCTTTTGGTCTTTACGCCAGGTAAAGCGCGGCTTTAAATCGTTACAATCTGGCCGCAAGGAAGCGTGGCAGAGTGGTCGATTGCACCGGTCTTGAAAACCGGCGACTCGTAAGGGTCCGTGAGTTCGAATCTCACCGCTTCCGCCA
>NZ_JBIKHV010000126.1:0-5665 GCF_044361985.1 Limnohabitans sp.
GATCTTGGCCAGCATGCCCGCCTCGGTCAGGGTGGTGATGCTTTGGCCGCTGGGTCCTTGGGTGTGCAGCAGCACCAGGGCTTCGCGCTGGCGGCCCATCCAGTCCCAGTTTTGCGCCAGCCAGGCCTGCCCGGATTGGCTGGCGGCAGCGGTCACGCCCATGGCCGTGCACTCGCCGTCATGCAGAGCGCCATCCCAAGCCGCCTGGGCCAGCCAGTCTGGCAAGCCCGCCGCGTGGTTGGCGGCCAGGGCGGCGTGCGCCAGTTGCGGCTCATCCGTGAAAAATGTGGGGGGCAAGATTTCGGTGCGGCAGTTCAGTGCCATCAGGCTGCCCAGGGTTTGGCCGCTGCCTTCGGCCATGCCGCGCAGTTCGTCCATCAAGTCGGCATCCACCTGCGTGATGACGCTTTCAAAACGCAGGCCTCGCTCGCAAGCACTGGCCCAGTCGATGCCGCAGGCGGCAAACAGTCGGGCATAGGTGACCACACTGTGTTGTATGCGGCTTTGGGCCTGGCGGCCGTAAATCAGGCCACGCTGCCGGGCCGAGGCGGCGCCCAGGGTGTTGATGCAAGGAAACATGCAGAAGCTCCTGATGAAAATAAAGCGGTGCAACAAGGGCACGCAACAGAACCAGTCTCGAGCGGGAAGGTGCGCACTGTCAATCCGGGTCCATGCGAATCGGCCGGTCTGCTGGCACCTCGGTGACTGTGGCAGGCAAACCCTCAGCCGCATCATGGCTGTCTGTTGAACTGGAGTTCCTATGCGCCTGCTGATTGCCATGATGATGCACGAGACCAACACCTTCTCGCCGGTGCCCACCGACTTGCAGCGTTTTGCGCTGGGCCAGGGCGAAGCGCCCCCCCGCGGCGAGGCGGCCATTGCCGCGTTTCGCGGCACGGGCACGGCCACCGGGGCCTTCATTGACCTGGCCGAGCAGGCTGGGGCCGAATTCGAGCTGGCCCTGGCCGCCCACGCCGCGCCCAGCGGGCTGGTGCACGACGACGCCTACGAAGCCATGTGCCAGGCAATTTTGCAAGCCGTGGCGCAAGGCGGTTTTGACGGCATCTTGCTGGACCTGCACGGCGCCATGGTGAGCCAAAGCCACGAGGATGGCGAAGGCGAGTTGCTGCGCCGCATTCGCGCCATCGACCCGAAGACCCCGATGGGCGTGGCCTACGACATGCACGCCAACGTTTACAGCAACATGGTCGAATTGGCGCAAACCGTGGCCGGCTACCAAACCTACCCGCACGTCGACATGTACGAAACCGGCCTGCGCGCGGGATCGGCT
Organism: Limnohabitans sp.; assembly: GCF_044361985.1. Classification (GTDB taxonomy): domain Bacteria; phylum Pseudomonadota; class Gammaproteobacteria; order Burkholderiales; family Burkholderiaceae_C; genus Limnohabitans_A. Next base: position 1,292 of record NZ_JBIKHV010000126.1, read on the forward strand.
TTGCTCAAAATGATCCGGGGGGAAGTGCAGCCCACCACCGCTTGGGGCCGCCTGCCCATGATCCCGCACATCATGCGGCAAAGCTCGCTGGACGAACCCAACCGATCCATCCAGGAGCGTGCACGTCAAATGGAAGCCACCGGGGCCTTGTGTGCCAGCGTGTTCACCGGTTTTCCGCATGCCGACATCGAAAACGCAGGCCTGTCGGTGGTGGTGGTGACCGACAACGACCCAGCGCTGGCCGAGCGCTTTCGCGACGAGCTGATGCAGATGGCTTGGGACAGTCGGGCGCAGTGGGTTTACCAGCCTGAGCTGCTGGCCCAGTCGGTGGCGCGGGCCAAAACCTTGACAGACTTTCCGGTGATGCTGCTCGACCACTACGACAACGCGGCCTCGGGCGGCACCATGGACACCACGGCCGTGCTGGCCGAGGTGTTGCGACAGGGTTTGCGCAACGTGGCCGTGTTTGCCATTTTTGACCCCCAAGCCGTGCAAGAAGCCATGCAGGCAGGCATTGGCGCGCAGGTGAGCTTGCAAGTGGGCGGCAAGATGGCCATGCCGCTGATGCCGCACCGCAGCGAGCCGATTCAACTGCAGGGCGTGGTCAAGCTGATCTCGAACGGCAAATACCGCGTCAAAGGGCCCATGAGTCGGGGTGCACAGCAAAACATGGGGCTGGCGGTGGTGATCGACACCGGCGAGGTCGAGGTGGCGCTGATTTCGCGCCATGTTGAGCCCTTTGATGTGAACGCCCTGTTGTGCCTGGGCATGGACCCCACGCAAAAGAACTTTGTGGTGCTCAAAAGCCGCGTGCACTGGCGCGCAGGCTTGGGCCAGCTGGCCCGTGCCACGGTGGAATGTGCCGGGGCGGGCGCTTGCACCTCGGACTACAGCGAACTGCAATTCAAGCGCCTGCGCCGCCCGATTTACCCACTGGAGGCGGACGTCACCTGGTCCGCTGCGGGCTGAAGGCGGTCGCAGGCCGCCGTGACAGAAAATGCGTACAGAACTCAGGCCGCGGCCACCGCTGCCCGTTTGACGCGCCACAACAGCCACAAGCCAATGCTCAGGTTGAGCGCATTCCACATCACCCCATTGAGGAAGGCCGCGTGGTACGAACCCGTCAGGTCAAACACCTTGCCCGACATCCAGCCACCCAGGGCCATGCCAATCATGGTGGCCATGATGACCGCACCCACGCGTGAGCCAGCCTCTTTGGCCGGGAAATACTCGCGCACGATGATCGCGTAAGCCGGCACGATGCCGCCCTGAAACAGGCCAAACAAGGCAGAGATGACGTAAAGCGACACCAGCCCGTTGAATGGCAAAAACAGCAGCAAGGCCACGCCCTGCAAGACCGATCCGAGCACCAAGGTGCGCAAGCCGCCGATGCGGTCGCAAATAAGCCCCGAAATGAGCCGACTGGCAATGCCGCAGGCCAGCATGAGCGAGAGCATTTCGGCACCGCGTGCTGCGCCAAAACCCAGATCGGTGCAGTACGCCACGATGTGCACCTGCGGCATGGCCATGGCGACACAGCAGGCCACACCCGCCACGCACAACAAAAACTGCGCCTTGTTCAGGCTCAGCCCAAAAGGCTGCTGCGACTGCTGGGCCAGGGCACTGCCCGCCACCGGGGTTTGCAGCAAGGGCGGGCGCTGGCGCATGAGCAAACTCAGCAGCGCCATACCGATGCCGCAAAACAGACCCATGGCCACATAAGTGCTGCGCCAGCCCACGGTCTCGACGCCGTGCTGCGCCAAGGGCGGCCAAATCGCGCCCGCCACATAGTTGCCGCTGGCACAAACTGCCACAGCGATGCCCCGGCGCTTTTTCCACCACAAGGATGTGTCGGCCACCAAGGGCGCAAACGTGGTCGAACTGCCGATCAGCCCCAGCAGCAAGCCGTGCGCCAGGGCAAACCACCAGATGTTGGACGACAAACTGGCGGCCACGAAACCCAGCCCCGTGCCGAAACCACCCAAAAGTAATGGCACATGCACCCCGGCCCGGTCGGCCCAGCGGCCCATGTAAAGCCCCCCCAAGCCAAACCCCAGCATCATCAGGGTGTAAGGAATGGACGCGTCGGCCCGGCTGACGCCAAATTCGGCCTGCACAGCAGGCAGCACCACCGCCACCACGTACATGCTGCTGCCACCCAAGGTCATCAAGGCCAGGGTCACCAGCAAACGCCTGGCGGCGTACGCAGAGTCGATCAGGTGTTCAGCGGCGGCGGTGGATGAGCTCATGGCTTCAGGTTAGCAGGCACTGGCCCGCCCGATTGGCAAATGCGGGACAAGGGCTGGTCAAGGTTGCGATGGTCGACACCTTCAGCAAAATGGTCGGCCAACCACCAGGGCTCAAAGACGATCGCAGTGGCTGACTTCAGCCTGGGCGCAGCATCTTGCACGTGTGGGCCAAGCGCGCCTGTTCGGCCGTGATCTGGCGCACCACCTTGAAGCCGTAGCCAGAGCCTTCGACATCAAAGGGCACACCGGGCGTCCCCTGGCGCGCCATCACGCCCACCACCAGCGCTTGCTGAAACTGATGGTCTTCGGCCCGCATGCTGCCAGTTTGCCCAGCCATGCTGACGCGGGATTTTTCAAGTTGCAAGGCCACGGCAACCGGTTCGGTGCTGCCCGCCTTTTCCACGGCTTGGACCAAGGCCTCGACCATGAGTTGCATGCGCACGTGCACATAGTCTTCTGCAGGTTTGGGGAAACGCTGACGGAAAGATTGGTAAAACGCCTCACTGGCCTTGCCGGGCACATTCGGCAGCCAATCGGCCACGGCAATCACCCGGCCCACACCCGCTTCCCCGATGGCGGCGGGCGAGCCCAGGGCATTGCCATAGAAGGTGTAAAACTTGCCTTCGTAACCAGCTTCGCGGGCCGCTTTGACCAAGAGCGTCAGGTCGTTGCCCCAGTTGCCGGTGATGACCGCCTGCGCACCGCTGGCCTTGATCTTGGCCGCGTAAGGCAAAAAGTCTTTCACCCGGCCCATCGGGTGCAACTCGTCACCTGCGATCTTCACATCGGGGCGCTTTTCGGCCAGCTGTCGCTTGGCCTCGCGCAGCACGGCCTGGCCAAAGCTGTAGTCCTGACCAATCAGGTAAGCCGATTTGACGCTCTTGTCTTCACGCAAGACTTGCATCAGCGCGGTCATGCGCATGTCGGCGTGGGCGTCAAAACGGAAATGCCAAAAGCTGCATTTTTCATTGGTCAGCGCCGGGTCCACCGCTGAATAGTTCAAAAACAGCACCCGCTTGGCGGGCTCGCGTTCGTTGTGCTTGTTGATGGCATCGATCAAGGCGGCCGCGTTGGCCGATGAATTGCCTTGCAACACCACCTGGGCGCCGTCGTCGATGGCCGACTTGAGCGCCGACAAAGCCTCTTCGCTTTGGCCTTTGCTGTCATACCGCTCCAGCACCAAGGCTTGCATGCCCTGTGGCGTTTTGATGCCACCCCGAGCATTGACACGCTCCACCGCCCAGGCGATGTTGCGCACCACCGCTTCACCGGTGTTGCCAAAAGGGCCGCTCAGGCCCTCGATCAGGGCCAGCTTGAGGGGGGCGGGTGATTGCGCTTGCACCGCTGCGGCGCAGACACTCAGCGCAGCCAGCGCCCAAACCACTGAACGCCGAGAAAAAACAGAAAAAAGAGAAGGGAAAAGCATGTCAATAGAAGCGCCTGTGAAACCCCGAAATGGGCTTCAAAGTGGCGCGGTGTAAATGGGTTGAAATCAGGCCAGTTCGTGCAGCGGCCAGCGCGGTTTCACATCGAAGCTGTAGCGGGCCTCGGCCTGCTGAGCACCAGCTTGCAGGCGCATGGCGGCAGCCATGGCGATCATGGCGCCGTTGTCGGTGCACAAATGCAGTTCGGGGTAATGCACCCGCACCTGCACTTTGGCACAGGCGGCATTCAGCTGGGCGCGCAGCTCACGGTTGGCCCCCACGCCCCCGGCCACAACCAAGCGTTTCATGCCACTGCCCTTGAGCGCGTTCATGGATTTTTTGACCAACACCTCCACAATCGCGGCCTGGGTCGATGCGGCCAAATCGGCACGTTCGGGGGCGCCTTCGGTGTGGGCTGCGGGGCCGATTTTTTGGCTTTGGGTCAGCACCGCCGTTTTCAGGCCGGCAAATGAAAAGTCCAGATCACCGCTGTGCAGCAAGGGGCGCGGCAGCTTGTAGGCCGCCGGGTTGCCCTGCTCGGCCAAGCGCGACAGGCCCGGCCCACCCGGATAAGGCAAGCCCATGAGCTTGGCCGATTTGTCAAAGGCTTCACCCGCGGCGTCGTCAATCGACTCCCCCAACAGCGCGTAACGGCCCACGCCATCGACTTGCATGAGCTGGGTGTGCCCCCCCGAGACCAA
>NZ_JBIKHV010000051.1:0-18434 GCF_044361985.1 Limnohabitans sp.
CCACCTTGCTCAACCCCTTGATTGGTTTTGCTTTTGGCTCGTCACTGATTTCAATCTTTGCGCGTCTGGGCGGCGGCATTTTCACCAAAGGCGCTGACGTAGGCGCTGACCTGGTCGGCAAGGTAGAGGCAGGCATCCCTGAGGACGACCCGCGCAACCCCGCCGTGATCGCCGACAACGTGGGTGACAACGTGGGCGACTGCGCGGGCATGGCGGCCGACTTGTTCGAGACCTATGCTGTGACCCTGATCGCCACCATGGTACTGGGTGCCCTGCTGATCTCAGCTGCACCAGGCCAAGCCGTGCTTTACCCCTTGGCTCTGGGCGCGGTGTCCATCATCGCCTCCATCATTGGCTGTTTCTTTGTCAAAGCCTCACCCGGCATGACCAACGTGATGCCCGCGCTCTACAAAGGCCTGGCCATTGCGGGCGCGCTCTCACTGGTGGCGTTTTATTTTGTCACCACTTGGCTCATGCCCGACAACGCCTTGGGCGGAACGGGCGCACAAATGAAGCTGTTTGGTGCTTGCGCCGTCGGTCTGGGGCTCACCGCTGCCCTGGTTTGGATCACCGAGTTTTACACCGGCACGCAGTACGCCCCGGTGCAGCACATCGCCCAAGCCTCGACCACTGGTCACGGCACCAACATCATTGCCGGCCTGGGCGTGTCCATGCGCTCCACCGCCTGGCCTGTGATGTTCGTCTGCCTGGCCATCTGGACAGCGTATGCACTGGCAGGCTTGTACGGGATCGCTGTGGCGGCCACGTCCATGCTGTCCATGGCAGGCATTGTGGTGGCCCTGGACGCCTACGGCCCCATCACCGACAACGCGGGTGGCATTGCTGAAATGGCCGAACTGCCCAGTAGCGTGCGCGCCATCACCGACCCGCTGGACGCGGTGGGCAACACCACCAAGGCCGTGACCAAAGGTTATGCCATCGGTTCTGCCGGTCTGGCCTCGCTGGTGCTGTTTGCCGACTACACCCACAAGCTGGAGTCGTACGGCAAAGCCATCAGCTTTGACCTGTCCGACCCGCTGGTGATCATCGGCCTGTTCATTGGTGGCCTGATTCCTTACCTTTTTGGCGCCATGGCCATGGAAGCCGTTGGCCGCGCTGCGGGCAGCGTGGTGGTCGAGGTGCGTCGCCAGTTCAAGGAAATTCCCGGCATCATGGAAGGCACGGCCAAGCCCGAATACGGCAAGGCCGTTGACATGCTGACCACGGCCGCCATCAAGGAAATGGTCATCCCAAGCTTGCTGCCCGTGGTGGTGCCGGTTTTGGTCGGCTTGATTCTTGGCCCCAAGGCCTTGGGCGGTTTGCTGATGGGCACCATCATCACCGGCTTGTTTGTGGCCATCTCGATGTGCACCGGTGGCGGTGCTTGGGACAACGCCAAAAAGTACATTGAAGACGGCCACCACGGTGGCAAAGGTTCTGAGGCCCACAAAGCGGCGGTGACCGGCGACACCGTGGGCGACCCCTACAAGGACACAGCAGGCCCGGCCATCAACCCGTTGATCAAGATCATCAACATCGTGGCGCTTTTGATCGTGCCGCTGGTGATGAAGTTTCACGGGGGATGAGCTGAACCCGCCCCTTTAAAGGCCCGCAACTGCGGGCCTTTTTCGTGGGGCTTGGCCATCTTTAGGTGCATGACACCAACCCATGTCCCATGGGTGATTTTCAAAATGTGCCACAGGTTCACAATGGCGCCATGCAACAGAATTTCATCGCCAACCTTTCCGTTTCCGCCCTGGCCGGGCAAACCATTGATGTGCTGGACCCGTCTGACGGTCAGGTGTTCGACCAGATTCCGCGCAGCCAGGCTGCCGACATCGACCAGGCCGTACAAGCCGCCCGCGCCGCCTTCAATGGCCCTTGGGGCAAGCTCAACGCCATGGAACGTGGCCGCCTCTTGATGAAGCTGTCGCAAAAAGTGACTGAGCACGCGGCTGAACTGTCGGCGCTGGAGCAACGCGACTGCGGCAAACCCACCAAGCAGGCGGCGGCAGACTCGGTCGCGTTGGCGCGGTATTTTGAGTTTTACGCCGGCTCTTGCGACAAACTGCATGGCGAAACCCTGCCCTACCAAAACGGCTACAGCGTGCTGACCTGGCGTGAGCCACACGGTGTCACGGGCCATGTCATCCCCTGGAACTACCCGATGCAAATTTTCGGGCGCAGCGTGGGGGGCGCCCTGGCGGCAGGCAATGCCTGCGTGGTCAAACCGGCCGAAGACGCTTGCCTGTCATTGATCCGGGTGGCACAACTGGCCGCCGAAGTGGGCTTTCCGCCCGGGGCCATCAACATCGTCACCGGCTATGGCCACGAAGTGGGGGATGCGCTGGCACGGCACCCCGGCATTGACCACATCAGCTTCACTGGCAGCCCCCGAGTGGGCACCATGATCCAGCAAGTGGCGGCCGAGCGCCATTGCCCCGTAACACTGGAGCTGGGGGGCAAAAGCCCGCAGATCATTTTTGAAGACGCCGATCTGGACGCCGCCATTCCGGTGGTGGTCAACGCCATCGTGCAGAACTCGGGCCAGACCTGCAGCGCGGGCTCGCGCGTGCTAATCCAGCAGTCCATTTACGAGCCGCTTTTAAAGCGTCTGGGCGAGGCGTTCAGCCGCCTGCAAGCCGGCTCAGCCAGCATGAACCTGGATTTGGGCCCGCTGATTCGCGCCAGCCAGCTCGAGCGCGTCAGCGGCTTTCTGGAGCAAGCCAAAGCCGATGGCATCGCCACTGTCGCGCAGGGCCAGATTGCCAAGGGCGTGCCTGCGGGTGGCTTTTACCAGGCCCCCACCTTGCTGCGCGATGTGCCCGTGATGCACCGCTTGGCACAAGAAGAAGTGTTTGGTCCGGTGCTGTCGGCCATGGCCTTCAAAGACGAAGACCATGCGGTCGAATTGGCCAACGCCACCGAATTTGGCTTGGTGGCAGGGATCTGGACACGCGATGGCAGCCGCCAGTTCCGCATGGCCAAAAGGGTGCGCAGCGGCCAGGTTTTCATCAACAACTACGGCGCAGGCGGTGGCGTAGAGCTGCCTTTTGGCGGCGTCAAATCTTCCGGCTACGGCCGTGAAAAAGGCTTTGAAGCCCTGCTGGGCTTCACCACCCTCAAAACCGTGGCCATTGCCCACGGTTGAAGCCGCCCATCCCTCCACGTGGCTTCAAAGCTGCAAACTTGACCGTGCCACACCGCAGGCGTGGTGGCTCGGGCACAATCAACCCCCATGTCTGAACGCGTCATTCCGCTGGTTGACCAGCGCCATCCCAGCCTGCCCTTGCCCTCGATGGCCCAGGGGCAAGACCTGAGCACATTGCCTTTGGATGGCCTGCGCCGCCCGCTCACCGATTTGCGCATCAGTGTGACCGACCGGTGCAACTTCCGATGCAGCTACTGCATGCCCAAGGAGGTCTTTGACAAAGACTACGCCTACCTGCCGCACAGCCACTTGCTGAGCTTTGAGGAAATCACCCGCATCGCCAGTGTGTTCGTGGGACGCGGTGTGCGCAAAATACGCCTGACCGGGGGCGAACCGCTGCTGCGCAAAAACATTGAGATCCTGATCGAACAACTGGCCGCCCTGCGCACCCTGGATGGCCAGCCGCTCGATTTGACGCTGACCACCAACGGCTCGCTGCTGGCCCGCAAGGCGCAAAGCTTGAAAGACGCGGGCCTGCAACGCATCACGGTGAGCCTGGACGGGCTGGATGATGCCATATTCAGGCAAATGAACGATGTGGATTTTCCGGTGCACGATGTGCTGGCTGGCATCGAAGCGGCCAAAGCGGTTGGTCTGGGGCCGATCAAGGTCAATATGGTGGTCAAGCGTGGCACCAACGAACATGAAATTTTGCCCATGGCCCGCCATTTCCGGGGCACGGGCATCGTGCTGCGCTTCATCGAATACATGGACGTCGGTGCTACCAACGGTTGGTGCATGGACGAGGTGCTGCCCAGCGCCGAAGTGATCCGCCTGCTGCAAACCGAGCTTCCGCTGGTGCAACTCACCCCATCCGCCCCGGGTGAAACGGCCGAGCGATGGGGCTATGCCAATGCCCAGGGCAAGCATGACCCAGCGTTAGGTGAAGTCGGCGTGATCAGCAGCGTGACCCAAGCCTTTTGCGGCGACTGCAACCGGGCCCGGTTGTCGACCGAAGGGCGCCTGTATTTGTGTTTGTTTGCCAGCCAAGGCTATGACTTGCGACAACTATTGCGCGACCCCAGCCAAACCGACACCGTGCTGGCCGCTACCGTGGACGCCATCTGGCGGGGCCGCACCGACCAATACTCGGTGCTGCGCAGCCTGCGTGGACCGGACACCCCCAGCGGCCCTGGCCACCGGGTGGAAATGAGCTACATCGGAGGCTGAGCGCCATGAACAACAACGCAGCAGGCATCACTGGTTTGATTTTGGCGGGCGGGCGTGGGTCGCGCATGGGCGGCATCGACAAAGGCCTGCAAAACTTTCGCGGCCTGCCGCTGGCGCTGCAAACCCTGATGCGACTGCAACTGCAAAGCCTGCCGCTGCAAGAGGTGCTCATCAACGCCAACCGCAACCTCTCGGCCTACGAATCGCTGGGGGCGCCCGTCTGGCCGGACAGCATCGATGGCTTTGCCGGGCCGCTGGCCGGCTTTCTGACGGGCCTGGAGCGCTGCGAAACGCCCTTGCTGCTGACCGTGCCATGCGACACACCCCTGTTTCCTCTCGACCTGGTGGCGCGTCTGTACGAAGCCTTGCACGCGCAAGACGCCGACATGGCCATGGCCGCTGCGCCCGAAGCCGACGGTGCGGTGCGCCCGCAACCCGTTTTTTGTCTGCTCAAAACCGACTTGCTTGAAAGCCTGGTGAAGTTCACCCAAAGCGGAGGCAGAAAGATCGATGCCTGGACCGGCCAGCACCGCTGCGCCATCGTGCCCTTTAACCAGCCCGGCGACAGCGCCCATGCTTTCGCCAATGCCAACACGCTGACCGAACTTCAGCAACTCGAAGCGCTCTGATTCCCGTTGTCCTCCCGTTGCCCTTCCCTTGCCAACCTTTGGCAGCTCAGACCATGACCACGCCAATGTCTCCCCAGCTTTCCCTGAACGAGATCGCCGAGCGCCTGCAAGGCTACGACCCGCAGGCGTTATCGGCCCGCCATGTGAACGACTTTCTGGCCCAACTGATTCAGCCAGTGCGCGAGCAGGAAAGCGTGCCCCTGATGCAGGCCCATGGCCGCATCTTGGCGCAAGACGTGGTCTCGCCCATCAGCGTGCCGCCGCACGACAACTCGGCCATGGACGGCTACGCCCTGCGCGCCTCTGACCTGCTGGCCAAAGAACCCACCACGCTGAAATCGGTGGGCACTGCTTTTGCAGGTGCGGCTTGGCAGGGCAGCGTGCAAAGCGGCGAATGTGTGCGCATCATGACCGGGGCCATCATGCCGGCCGGGCTGGACACCGTGGCCCCCCAAGAGCTCGTTCAGGTGAATGGCGACACCGTGCAAATAGCCGCGGGCCTGCTGCAGGCTGGCGACAACCGCCGATTGCTGGGCGAGGACCTGATGGCCGGTCAGCCCGCCTTGCAGGCTGGCACACGCTTGGGCCCTGCGGCCTGCGGCCTGCTGGCCAGCCTGGGGCTGCCCACGGTGCCGGTCTGGCGCCGTCCGAAGGTGGCCTATTTTTCGACCGGTGACGAAATTTTGAGTCTGGGTGAAGCCCCGCGTGAGGGCGCCGTGTACGACAGCAACCGCTACACCGTGGCCGGCATGGTGCAAGCCCTGGGTTGCGAGTTGATCGACATGGGCGTGGTGCGTGACGAACCCGCCGCCCTGGAGCAAGCTTTCAAGGAAGCCGCCGCGCAGGCCGACGCCATCATCACCAGTGGTGGCGTGAGCGTAGGTGAGGCCGACTACACCAAGGCCATGATGAAAAAGCTGGGTGACGTGGCCTTTTGGCGCATCGCCATGCGCCCCGGCCGCCCCATGGCCGTGGGCCGCATTCGCCAAGGTGATCGATCGGCGGTGCTGTTTGGTTTGCCAGGCAACCCGGTGGCCGTGATGGTGACCTTTGCCGCTTTTGTGCGCCCAGCCCTGCAGCAGCTCATGGGCTGGCAAGCGCCTGCCTTGCCCCTGCTCAAAGCCAAAAGCACCGAGGCCCTGCGCAAGAAACCTGGCCGCACCGAATACCAGCGTGGCATCGTCAGTACCAACGCACGGGGTGAACTGCAAGTCAGCATCACTGGCAACCAGGGTTCCGGCGTGCTCAGCTCCATGGTGCAGGCCAACGGCTTGATCGTGCTGGGCCACGACCAGGGCAACGTGGCCGTGGGCGACGCCGTGGATGTGCTGATGTTTGAGGGGCATCTGTAAACCGCCGCCTTCAGCAGTTCCCATGAAAAAAGCGGCTGATGCCGCTTTTTTCATGGAGACACGCCACAGTCTTGGCGGTCAATTGGGTTAAGTAGGCCGCTCAATGGGCCGCTCAATGCCCCACAGCGGCCGGATCTTCCTGCGCAATGGCCTTGTTCGGGCCGGGCACCGCCTTGCGGGCCAACAGTGAATACATGGTGGGCACCACAAAGATGGCCAGCAAAGTGCCCAGACTCATACCGCCCACAATCACCCAGCCGATTTGCGTGCGGCTCTCAGCCCCTGCGCCAGTGGCCAGCGCCAGCGGCACGGCACCCAGCACCATGGCACCGGTGGTCATCAGGATCGGGCGCAAACGCTGGGCCGAGGCCTTGATCAATGCGTCTTGCGTGGCCAATCCCTGCTCGCGCAGCTGGTTGGTGAATTCCACGATCAGGATGCCATGCTTGGTGATCAGGCCCACCAGGGTGATCAGGCCGATTTGAGAGTACACGTTGAGCGATCCCCCCGTGAACTTGAGTGCCAGCAGCGCCCCGATCATGGACAGAGGCACCGACAGCATGATCACGAACGGGTCCACAAAGCTCTCGAATTGCGCGGCCAGCACCAAAAAGATAAACAACAGCGCCAGTACAAAGACGATCACCAAAGCGCCTTGAGAGTTCTTGAACTCTCGTGAAGTGCCATTGAGTTCAGTGGTGTAGCCAGGCTGGAGCACTTTGGCCGCCGTGGCATCCATGAACTTCAGCGCCTCGCCCAACGAATAGTCTGGGGCCAGGTTGGCCGTAATGGACACCGAACGGCGCTGGCCAAAGTGGTTCAACTCCCGGGGCGACACACTCTCGCGCACTTTGACCAGGCTCGACAGCGGGATCATGGTGTCGTTGCGACCACGCACCTGAATCACGTCGATATCATCCGGCGTATTGCGGGCGGATGGCAGGGTTTGCACGATCACGTCGTACTGCTCGGCATCGCGTTTGTAGCGCGTCACCACGCGACCGCCCAACATGGTCTCGATGGTTTTGGCCACCACCTCGACACTGACCCCCAACTCGGCGGCCTTGACACGGTCCACCTCCACCCGCAGTTCGGGTTTGTTCAAGCGCAGATCCACATCGGGCTGCAAGATGCCAGGGTTTTTGGCCACCTCGTCCATCATTTGCCGGGCGATCAGGTTCAAGTTCTGGTAACTTTCCGAGGTCTGGATCACGAAATTCAAAGGCCGCTCACGAAAACCCTGACCCAGCGAAGGCGGGGTGATCGGAAAGGCGTTGACGCCAGACAAGGCGCCAAATTTAGGGCCCATTTCGCGGGCAATTTCCAGCGTGGTGCGTTGGCGTTGATCCCAGTCCACAGCCCGGTAAATCACCGAGCCCTGGCCCACTGTGGGGTTGCCCATGCTGGCAAAAATGCGGTCGAACTCGGGGTATGACTGGCCAATTTTTTCCAGCGCCCGGGCGTATCGGTCGGTGAACTCCAGGGTCGAGCCATCGGGCGCGTTGATGGTCGCCAAAATCGTGCCCCGATCCTCCAAGGGCGCGAGTTCCTGCTTCATGGTGGGGTAGATGAAAGCAATGCCCGTTGCGGCGGCCAACATGACCAAGACCACCACCCATCGGGCACGGGTCAGAATCAGGCGCAGCAGGTTTTCATAAGCCTTAGACAATGCCGTCAGCCAACGCTCCATGCTGCGGTCAAACCAACTCGGCTTGGGGTTGTGACGCAGCAGTTTGGCGCTCAGCATCGGGGCCAAGGTCAAGGCTACAAAACCGGACACGATCACTGCCCCAGCCAGTGCCAGCGCAAACTCTCCAAACAACTTGCCGGTGCGTCCGGGCGTGAAAGCCAAAGGGGCGAAGACTGCGGCCAACGTCATGGTCATGGCCACCACGGCAAAGCTGATTTCGCGCACGCCCTTGATGGCCGCAGAAAACGGATCCAGCCCTTCTTCGATGTGCCGGTAAATGTTCTCCAGCACCACAATCGCATCGTCCACCACCAGACCAATGGCCAGCACCAGCGCCAGCAAGGTCAGGGTGTTGATGGTGAAGCCGGCCAGGGCCATCATGGCAAAAGCGCCAATCAGGCTCACGGGAATGGTGATTATGGGAATGATGGATGCCCGCACGGTGCGCAAAAAGACAAAAATCACCAGGGCTACCAGCACCACGGCTTCAACAATCGTCTTGAACACGCTCTTGATGGAGCGGTCGATGAAGACCGAGTTGTCGTTGGCGATGTCGATGGTGATGTCGCTCGGCAAATCGACCTTCAGGCGGGGAATCATCTCGCGCACCCCGGCCGACAATTCCAGCGGGTTGGCCGTGGCTTGGCGGATCACACCTGCCGAGATGGCCGACTGGCCGTTCAAGCGCACCAAGCTGCGGTCGTTGGCTGCGCCTTCCTTGATTTGGGCCACATCGCGCAACTTCACAGGAAAGCCGTTAACGCTGCGAATCACGATCTCACCGAACTGCCCAGGGCGGTTCAGGTCGGTTTGCGAAGACACGCTGAACTCGCGGTTGGTCGACTCGATACGCCCAGCCGGCAACTCCAGATTGTTGCGCCGGATGGCGTCTTCCACATCTTGGGGTGTGAGTTTGAAGGACGACAGGCGTGCGTGGTCCAGCGAGACCAGCATGGCGTATTTGCGCTCGCCAAAAATACGCACATCGGCCACACCCGTGACGGTCTGCAGGCGCGGCTTGACCACGCGGTTGACCAAGTCGTTGATTTGCAGGGCATTGAGCGTGTCGCTGGAAAAGGCCAGCCAAATCACCGGAAAGGCATCGGCTTCGACCTTGGCAATGACCGGCTCTTCGATGGCCTGAGGCAAACGGTTGCGCACGCGAGAAGTTCGGTCACGCACTTCAGCAGCCGCTGTGTCGGCATCTTTTTCAAGGCGAAAACGCACCGTGATCTGCGACTGCTCGGCACGGCTGATCGAGGTGATCACGTCCACGGCGTCAATGCCCGCAATCGAGTCTTCCAGAGGTTTGGTCACCTGCGACTCGATCACTTCGGCGGAAGCGCCCACATAACGGGTTGTCACCGTGACAGTGGGCTCGTCGATCTTGGGGTATTCGCGCAGCGACAGGCTTTTGAAGCTGACCGCGCCAATGAGCAAAATCAGCAAGGACATGACGACGGCCAGGACCGGCCGGCGGATGGAAACTTCAGCGAGCTGCATCTGCACCCCTCAGGCACGGGTTGGGCCCCGACATGGCCACTTTGCTCGCGGGATCGCCTTGTCCTGGCTTGGACTTCGCAGCGGCTTCCTTAGCGCCCTGAGGCCCTGCAGCTGGCGTGGGCACTGCCCCAGCTGCAGCAGCTGCCCCGGCCCCAGCCGCTGGTGCACCCGCCGCCGGTCCCGGTCCCGGACCCCCAGCAGGCTTACCGCCACCCCCGGGCTGGGACAAGTCCACCACGCGCACAGCTGTACCGTCTTTTTGCAAACGCTGGTGGCCAGCAGTGACCACGGTATCCCCTGCGGTCAGCCCTTCCAAAATTTCCACCTTGCCGGGCTGGCGCAAGCCAACTTTCACGGCCACACGCGCTGACACCAGCGTGTCGGGTTTGTCACCCGCCACGACCTTGACCACAAAGGCACGCCCCCCTTGCGGGATGATGGCTTCTTCAGGAATCACCAAGGCGTTGTCCCGCGAGCCGAACACGGCATTCACACGTGCAAACATGCCCGGCCGCAGTTGTTGTTGGCGGTTGTCGATGCAGCCGCGCACCCCCACCGATCGGCCACTGGCCTCGATCAAGGGGTCTATCGCCTGAACGATGGCCGTGAACGGGCGGCCCGGCAAAGCGTCGATGGTCAGCTGTGCTTTTTGTCCGGCGCGGATCTTGGCCTGGAAGCGCTCAGGCAAACGAAAATCCAGCAACACCGCGTCCATGTCTTCCACGTTGACCATGTCCGCACCGTCTTTGAGGTAGTCGCCCACGTTGACCTGCTTGAGACCCGTGATGCCATCGAAAGGCGCCAGCACTTTCAGGCGCTGCAAAGTCGCATCAGCCAGGGCCAGCTTGGCGCGCGAAACTTCCAGGGCTGCGCCACTTTCATCGAGCGAACGTTTGCTGATGAAGTTTTGTGTCACCAATTCCTGGTTGCGCTTGTGGTTGGCTTCTGCGATGGACAGCTCGGCCTTGGCCTGAGACAACTGGGCCACCTGCAGCTGGTCTTCAAACTGGACCATCAACTGGCCTTTGCGAACGCGCTGCCCGTCGTTGAAGAAAATTTGCTTGACCCGCCCACCCACTTCAGGCCGAAGCATCACGCCCTGGAGGGAGCGCAGGCTGCCCACGGCCTGGGTTTCATCCACCAGCGTCATGGTTTCAACTTTGGCCACCTCGACCGCGGGGGCTTTGCCAGGCCCGGCCCCTGGGGCCGCCGAGACAGCGGGTTTGGCCGCATCGCCCGATGTGCCGGTTTTGTTTTGAAGCCACCAAGCCACGCCGGATGCCACGCAAATACCCACCAATGCCATCACGGCGTATTTTTTCTTGTAAGCCATTCAAATATCTCTCGCAGGTTGAATTCACCAAGACTGACAGAATGTAACAGTGCTGCCCTATTTGCCCAATGGGTCAGCCAAGGGATATTTCAGCCATATTTGGGACTTTCCACAAGATTTGCAGCTGGGCTTCTTTGACGGCGCAGGGGCATCAGCGCCCCAGTGCTTTGTCCACGCCTTGGTTGGCCAGCGCATCGGCCCGTTCATTGCCCGGATCGCCGTTGTGCCCCTTCACCCAGCGCCAATCGATCTGATGTCCCGAAGTGGACACCACGGCATCGAGTTTTTGCCACAGATCGGCATTTTTGACAGGTTGTTTGGCGGCAGTGCGCCATCCCCGGACTTTCCAGCCATGAATCCACTCGGTGATCCCTTTGCGCACGTACTCGCTGTCCAGATAAAGGGTGACTTGACAGGGGCGCTTCAAGGCCATCAAGCCCTCGATCACAGCGGTCATCTCCATCCGGTTGTTGGTGGTGTTGAGCTCTCCGCCAAACAACTCCTGCACGTGCTGGCCAGATTGCAGACGAACTCCCCAGCCGCCAGGCCCGGGATTGCCTTTGCAGGCGCCATCGGTGTGGATTTCAACGTGGTTCAACAATGTCTTTTGCATCAGGCTGCTGGCCCATGAAGGTTTCGGAGCGGGCGGCAGGAACTGTCGCTGGAGCGGTCGATCGTACCGTGCGCCAGCTTCGGCCATCAATCAAGCGTCCGCCAGGCACTCTTTTGGTGGCAATCAACAGATATACACCCCCCAGGATCGGCCACCAGCGTTCGCCCAGTGCGTCCATCCAGCCCAGGCGTTGCATCCAGCGTTCACTGCCCAAGACGGGGGTCCAGCCCCCGAACCGACTGACCTGGACCTCAAAACCCAGCAATCGCAACCAGTCCCGCAAACGGCGATAGCCAATCAAGGCCGGCGATGTGTTGTCCATCCGCACCTTGCTCTGCTGACCGCGCGCCTGTTGCCACCCCCACCAACTCCATGGGTTCAGCCCGGTGATCAAGACCTGACCCTCCGGAATCAGCACGCGCTCGACCTCTCGCAAACAGGCATGCGGATCGGCTGATCGCTCCAACGCGTGGGGCAAAACCACCAGGTCCAGGCTGTCTGCAGGCCAAGGCCAAGCCTGGCTGTCCAGGCAGACGTCGGGCAGCCCCCCCGGAGTCAGGTTGGGCGTTGTGAAGCTGGGTTCAAATTCAGCCTGCGCCAGCCAGCGGTGAGGCATTCGGTTGCTGCGCAAGGCCTGCAGATCAGGCCAGCCCAGTTGCACTGCGTGGTAGCCAAACACGTCGGCCAGCAGTTCATCGGCCTGCTGTTGCTCCCAGGCCAGCAAGCGTGACGCCACCGGCTGGCCCAAATCTGCCAGCCAGGCATCGCCTGAACGCTTGCTTTCTATAATCTGACTCTCCATGAAACTCATTGCATTGCCCGCCTTCTCCGACAACTACATCTGGTTGTTGCACGATGACCACCACGCACTGGTGGTGGACCCTGGTGACAGTGCGCCTGTCTTGACTTGGTTACAG
Organism: Limnohabitans sp.; assembly: GCF_044361985.1. Classification (GTDB taxonomy): domain Bacteria; phylum Pseudomonadota; class Gammaproteobacteria; order Burkholderiales; family Burkholderiaceae_C; genus Limnohabitans_A. Next base: position 12,419 of record NZ_JBIKHV010000051.1, read on the forward strand.
CATCACCCGGGCGTGCAACTGGACATGATTCTAGTCACGCACCACCATGCTGACCACACAGGTGGCCTGACCGAACTGGTGAGCCACACCCATGCCCACGTGGCGGGCCCGGCCATGGAAAAAATGCCCGTCGAAACACAGGGCTTGGTGCAAGGCGACCGGCTGGACTGGCATGGCTTGGGCTTTGAGGTGCACGAGGTACCTGGTCACACCCTGGGCCACATTGCTTTCTGGGCACAACCTGTCGACCAAGCCCCGGTTCTTTTTTGTGGCGACACCCTTTTTTCTGGAGGCTGCGGTCGGCTTTTTGAAGGCACTGCGGCCCAAATGCTCGGCTCCCTCGACCGCTTGGCCGCCCTGCCAGATGAAACCCGCGTTTGCTGCGCCCACGAATACACCCTGTCAAATTTAAAATTTGCCTTGGCGGTCGATCCGGACAACCAGCCCCTGCGCACCTACGCCCAAATTTGTGCCGATCTGCGCCACAGCAATCAACCCACCTTGCCCGTGCCCTTGTCGACCGAGCGTGCGATCAACCCTTTTTTACGAAGTCGCAGCCGCGCCGTCAGCAACGCCGTCAGGCAGCGCGATGCCCGCGCGATGGACGACGTCACGACCTTTGCCGCACTTCGCACCTGGAAAAACGAATTTTGATGAACCTATTTATCCGGCATGACCTCGATCAAGCCGATTCCAGTCGATTCGCCAGCAGGCGTTTGACTGCTGTAGTTTGTTTGGGCCTGAGCCTGTTGTTGGGCGCGTGTGCCACTGCGCCCTCTTCGACATCGGGCATTGCTACAACGCCAGCCCCGTCAGCGGCTGTGCCCGCCGCCGAACCGGACAGCAAGCCCATGCCTGCGCCAGCGGCCGTCATCCTCCCTGCACAAGCCGAGCAAAGCTTTGTTTTGCTCAAGCCCCGCAGCAACCTGGGCCTAGTACCACCCACCGACGTGTGGGAGCGCATTCGCCGTGGCTTTGCCATGCCCGATCTGAACAACGACCTGGTCCGCAACCGGGAGCAATGGTATGCCAGCCGCCCCGACTACATGCTGCGCATGACCGAGCGCTCACGGCCTTACCTTTTCCATGTGGTCGAAGAGTTGGAACGGCGCAACATGCCCACCGAATTGGCCTTGCTGCCCTTCATCGAATCGGCCTTCAACCCCCAGGCGGTGTCCAGTGCCAAAGCGGCAGGCATGTGGCAATTCATGCCCGCCACCGGCAAGTATTTCGATCTGAAGCAAAACCTGTTTCGCGACGACCGGCGGGATGTCCTGGAGTCCACGCGCGCGGCGCTGGACTATCTGCAAAAACTCTACGGCATGTTTGGCGATTGGCACCTGGCGCTGGCGGCTTACAACTGGGGGGAAGGCAGCGTTGGCCGTGCGCTGGCTCGCAACAAAACCCAGGGCAAACCGTTGACCTACAGCGATCTGAGCATGCCCAATGAGACCCGCTACTACGTGCCCAAGTTGCAAGCGGTGAAAAACATCGTGGCCCAGCCTGAGGCTTTCAATACCCAATTGCCCCTCATCCAGAATCACCCCTACTTCAAAAGCGTTCCGATTGAGAGAGACATCGACGTGGCCGTGGCGGTGAAACTGGCCGCAGTCAAACTGGAAGACTTCAAGGCGCTCAACCCGTCGATGAACCGCCCTGTGATTCTGGCGGCGGGGACCCCCCAAATTTTGCTGCCTTGGGACAATGCCACTGTTTTTGAGCGGAACCTGCAAGCCCACGCCAACAAGCCATTGGCCACATGGACAGCATGGCAGGCCCCACGGACCATGAAACCCGAAGATGTGGCGCAGCAACTGGACATGCCCGTCAACGAACTGCGTTCAGTCAACGGTATCCCCCCCCGAATGATGATCACGGCGGGCTCCACTTTGCTGGTGCACCGCAAAGGCCGACTGGACAGCGATGTCACCGAACACCTGGCAGACAACGGCCAATTGGGACTTGCTCCCGAAGTGGTGCTCAAAAGAATTGCCGTCAAAGCACGCAAGGGCGACTCTTTGGCCAGCCTGGCGGCACGACATGGCGTTTCTGAAGCCAATATGGCCACCTGGAACCAGCTGAAAACCAATGCCCGAGTGAGCACGGGTCAAACCCTGACCATTTTAGTGCCCTCACAAGGGTCACGCCGGGTTGCCCGGTCTGCTCCCAACAAACCCGCCAGCCAGAAATCGCCCACGAAACAAGCGCACAAGACCAGCAAGCCACAAGCCAAGCGCTGACATCAGGCGCACAAAGCAGCCGCCCCATCACGCGGCAAAGCGGGTTTTGGATTTGATGGCCAATGTGTTGGTGTAAATCTGGCCCACCAACAGACGCGGGTTGTTAAAACGGCCTGGCAACCGGTTGTGCGCTCGCCAGGCATTGACCACAGCGTCGCCAGCAATCAAACCATCGATGGCATAGGACTCCCGCAACTTCTCGAAAGCGCCCAGGTAAATGGCCCGGTCGCCCCACCAATGTTGCGCAGGAACCGTCTTCAAAATATCGGTCACACCGGCTGTTTGCAACCACTTCAGAGCATGCACCACGGCATCGCTCAAAGCCTGAGCCACGTCGGACTGCCGCTGCAAAAAATCAGCCCTCGCCATCAAGCAAGCCCCGGGCACTTGTCCCCCCATGAGCTTGCGGGTGGCCATCAAAGAGCGGGCTTCTCCCATCACCCGAATTTCATTTTTTTGCTCCAGCCAATGCATGACCGGATCGGGGTTGCACAAGGCATCGATCGCGCCACTGCGCAAGGCATCCACGACCAGCGGCGAAGAACCCACCTCGACAAAAACCACATCTTCCGGCAGCAAGCCGTTTTGCAAAAGCCATTGGCATGCCATCCAGTGGGTGCTGGAATCCAGCGATGTGACCCCAACCCGAGCACCCTTGAGCGCCATCACGGACCGCCGTTCAAGCCGCGAGGCCACGCCCAGGCTGACTTGTGGGGTGCGCCCCATCTGGACGAAGGCCTGGTAATTCAGGCCTTTGTGGTGCACCCCAAACAAATGGTCAAACGCACCCGCCATCACATCGGCCTGCCCATGCAAGACACTGGCCAATGCCTTGGCGCCAGACTCATGGGCCGACCACTCGACAGAGAGGCCTGCCTGCCTGAAAAACCCCAACTGGTCTGCCAAAGTCAAAGGCAAGTGGTACAGACTTTGCCTGGCTGCCAAAGCAAGCGTGACCCGGTGCGCGCCACGCAAAGGCTCCACAGCAGCCCGGGACGCTGATGGCCCCACCAAAGCGCCCATGGCAGACAACAAAATGGACCGTCGTTGCCAATTGGCATCAGACACAAGCAGGCTCCCGTGGACATCGGATATTCGATGCATCGAGCATAGGCAAAAGGCAAAAATAACGCATCGGGATTGATCCCGAGCGGGTTTCCACGTAATGGATGGCCAGTATTTCAGGTGACTGCAGCGCGGCGGACACCGGGACCCGGCCCGTGGGGGCAAGCTAGGCCGAAGCAGGCGACAGCAGAATATCAGCGCCGGTCGACCAAGGCATGGGCGATGGTGCCCAAGTCCACGTATTCCAGTTCGCTGCCTGCAGGCACGCCGCGCGCCAGGCGCGTCACTTTCAAGCCTTGCTGCCGGATCATCTCCGAGATCACATGGGCAGTCGCTTCGCCCTCGGCCGTGAAGTTGGTCGCCAAGATCACCTCGGTCAGCACACCATCGGCGACACGCTTCTTCAGCTTGGCCAGGCCAATATCGTGTGGGCCTATACCGTCGAGCGGGCTGAGCTTGCCCATCAACACAAAGTACAGCCCCCGGTAGGTGCCGGTGCGCTCAATGGCCGATTGATCCGCTGGGGTTTCAATCACGCACAACTGGGTGCGGTCGCGCATCAAGTCCAGGCAGGTGTCGCACAGCTCGGCCTCGGTGAACGTGTGACAACACTCGCAATGCCGGATTTTCTGGACCGCGTTGTCCAGCGCAGCGGCCAGTTGCCGGGCCGTGGCCCGGTCGTTTTGCAACAACTGAAAAGCCATGCGCTGCGCCGACTTGATGCCCACCCCTGGCAGGCCCTTGAGGGCCTGAACCAAAGTGGCAAGAGCGTGGGTATCGGCCATGGCGGGTGATTCAGGTGATCAGAAAGGCATTTTCATGCCTGGGGGCAAACCAGCCGTCAGCTTGCCCATTTTTTGCTGCGACACCTCTTCAGCCTGACGCACGGCGTCATTGAAGGCGGCTGCCACCAGGTCTTCCAGCATGTCCTTGTCATCGGCCAGCAAGCTGGGGTCGATGGTCACGCGGCGCACGCTGTGTTTGCAAGTCATCAGCACCTTGACCATGCCCGAGCCGGCCTGACCTTCCACCTCGACAAAAGCCAGTTCGTCCTGGGCTTTTTTAAGGTTGTCTTGCATGGCTTGGGCCTGTTTCATCAAGCCAGCGAGTTGTCCTTTATTGAACATGGGTGTTTCCTTTGAAAGGTTTGAACAAGGGGTAAATCAAATCAACTGAATGCTGCCGGGAACGATTTTGGCGCCAAAGTCGCGCACCATGGCCTGCACCAACGGGTCGCTGTGAATCAGGGCCTGCGCAGCCAGCATTTTCTCGGCGGCCTTCACCGCCAGGCGCTTGGCAGGGCTGTCGCTGACCGGACCGACTTCAATGTGCAATTTGACATCACCATGCCCTGCGGCCAGCAAAGCCGCCTGCAAACGTTCTCGGCTCGCTGGGTGGTTCAGCGTTTCGCGCTCCACGCGCAGCTGCCACTGGCCCTCATCTCGTGCCACCAGTTGGGACTGCAAAGCCAATTCACGCACCAGGGCGGTGATGGCCTCTTGCGCCATCATGCCTTGCACCATCTCGAGCCAGATGTCACCTTCCGGGGTGGCTTGCAGCTGCGCCGGGGCGGGCTGGCGAGGCACATCCACCCGCACCGAGGGCTCAGAGGCCTCTCGCACCGGCAAGGACCGCAAACTCGCTTGGGGCGCGGGGGTGTCGGAGACAGCTTGCCGAAGCGCCTGCTGCGCAACATCGGTGTCGTCGGTCGTGTCAGGCCCATCTTCCCAAGGTAGCAGCTCGGCAGTTGGCGGATTCGTGGCCTGAACCGGACTGGCCTGAACCGGACTGGCCTGCTCAGGCTTGGGCCTTGCAATCACTGCCGGGGAAATGGCCCGCGCAGGCTGTTCAATCAGCGCAGGGGGCTCAGCTATGGGTTGGAGGCTGATTCGTGAACTTTTTTTTTCAGCCGATCCCGCTTGGGGTTTGAAGGCCAGCAAGCGCAGCAAGACCATGGTCAGGCCCGCGTATTCATCCGGTGCGAGGCCCAACTCGCTACGCCCGTGCAGGCACAAGCTGTAAAGCAGCTGTGTTTCTTCGGCAGGCATGGCCTGGGCCAGATCGGCCAGACCCTGGGTATCGGGATCATCGCCGTCCTGCGCCATGCTGGGCACCATCTGCATCACCGCCAAGCGTTGCAGCAGCATGGCCATGTCTTCCAGGGTGGCTGCGGCCGAAACGCCTTGCAATCGCAAGGCATTGACCTGCGACACCACCGTGGCGCCATCGCCCATGGCCAAAGCGCGAATCATTTGCAACACATGGCTTCGGTCCACGCTGCCCAACATCTGGCGCACCCCCGCTTCTTGCACCTGTCCGTTGCCAAAGGCAATCGCCTGGTCGGTCAAGCTCAGGCCATCGCGCATGGAACCCCGCGCTGCACGGGCCAACAGGCGCAAGGCCATCGGTTCTGCCGACAATTGCTCAGCGGCCAAAACCTGGGTCAGGTGTTCAAACACTGTTTCTGGCGCCATGGGCCGTAAATTGAATTGCAGGCAGCGCGACAACACCGTGACCGGCACTTTTTGCGGATCGGTTGTGGCCAGCACAAATTTCAAGTATTCAGGGGGTTCTTCCAGCGTCTTCAACATCGCATTGAAGGCGGTATTGGTCAGCATGTGCACTTCGTCGATCATGAAGACCTTAAAGCGGCCTTGCACCGGCTTGTAAACAGCTTGTTCGAGCAAGCTTTGAACTTCGTCCACGCCCCG
>NZ_JBIKHV010000052.1:0-18406 GCF_044361985.1 Limnohabitans sp.
GTGCACCCGCCGACAGGTCGTTGTTGAGCAAAATGGTGCATGGGTCGAAGTCTTTCAGGCCCACACGGTGTTTGCTGCGCACCACGGGCTCTAGGGTGATGCTTTCGCCGTTGGGCAAATCAATGGTGGTGACGTCTTTGATCTCCGGGTTGATCGAGCCCAAGCGCACATTCAATCCCGCCATGTGAAAAATGCGCTGCAACTGCAGCACGTTGGCCAAATAGAAGGTGTTGCGGGTGTGGTTTTCGGGAATGATCAGCAGGTTTTTGGCCTCAGGACAGATCTTCTCGATGGCCGCCTGTGCCGCCTGCACCGCCAAAGGCAACATTTCAGGCGTCAGGTTGTTCCAGCCCCCGGGGTAAAGGTTGGTGTCCACTGGGGCCAACTTGAAGCCCGCGTTGCGGATATCCACCGAGGTGTAGAAAGGGGGCGTGTGCTCCATCCACTCCAGACGGAACCAGCGTTCGATCGCAGGCATGGAGTCGAGGATGCGCTGCTCCAGCTCATTGATGGGGCCGGTCAGGGCAGTGACAAGATGGGGAACCATGGGCGACCTTTATCGGGCTGAAGAGACAAAAACACTGAAATGATATGGGGCCGGTCAGCGACTTTGCAAGCACTGACCGGACACAAGCGAAGGACATTTCGACCTCGCAACAAGAAGCCAGGCGGTCAACTGCGGACTTCGCCTTCGCCCAGCACCACGTATTTGAGGGAAGTCAGCCCCTCAATGCCCACCGGGCCACGGGCGTGGAATTTGTCGGTCGAAATGCCGATTTCGGCACCCAGGCCGTATTCAAATCCATCGGCAAATCGGGTGCTTGCATTCACCATCACGCTGGACGAATCCACCTCGCGCAAAAATTGCTGCGCGTGCATGTGGTCACGGGTCAGGATGGCTTCGGTATGGTGGCTGCCGTAGTGGTTGATGTGGGCAATCGCCTCGTCCAGACCTTCGATCACTTTGATGCTGATGATGGGGGCCAGATACTCCTCAAACCAGTCCTGCTCCGTAGCGTCTTTCAGGTTGGCCCCTGTGACTTGGCTCAGGATCGCCTTGGATTTGGGGCAGCAACGCATTTCCACGCCTTTGGCAGCGTAAATGTTGCCAATTTTGGGCAGGAATTCGCCCGCCACACCCCGTGCGACCAGCAGACTTTCGCTGGCATTGCAGGGGCTGTATTTCTGGGTTTTGGCGTTGTCCGCTACTTTCACGGCCATCTCGATGTCACAAGGATCGTCGACATAGATGTGGCAATTGCCGTCCAGGTGCTTGATAACGGGCACCTTGGCGGAAGCAGTGATGCGCTCGATCAGGCCCTTGCCACCACGAGGAATGATCACATCCACATATTGCGGCATGGCGATGAGCTGCCCCACGGCCTCGCGGTCAGTGGTCTGTACCAATTGCACAGCATCGGTGGGCAAGCCACTGTGGGCCAGCGCCAACTGAACCAGCTGCGTCAAAGCCTTGTTTGACTCAATGGCCTCGGAACCACCGCGCAAGATACAGGCGTTGCCGCTCTTGATGGACAGGCTGGCCGCTTCGATGGTCACGTTGGGACGGCTTTCGTAAATCATGCCGAACACGCCAATCGGCACCCGCATCTGACCGACCCGGATGCCGCTTTGGACTTGTTTCATGCCCGTGATCTCGCCAATCGCATCGGGCATGGCGGCCAATTGCTCGCAACCCTGGGCGCAAGTCTCCAGCACCGAAGGGGTGAGTTTCAGGCGGTCCAACATGGGTTCGGCCAGACCCGCAGCGCGGGCACGCTCCAGGTCGCGGGCGTTGTCGGCTTGCAGGGCTGGCGTGTTGTCACGCAACAAAGTGGCCAGATGGCGCAGCGCCTTGTTTTTGGTGGCGGCCGAGGCCTTGGCCATCAGGGCGGCGGCTTTTTTGGCTTGCTGACCCAGGGCTTGGACGTGTTCGGCAGTGTTCAATTCAGTCATGCAGGCATTTTCGCAGATGCGCGATACCCATCAGCGCACAATGCAAAACCGGGAAAACCGCACAGCCAAACGCTGCAAAGCCTGCCAGCCATCCGTGGGCCAGTCAGGCACCTTCAGGCCTTTGACGATGCCGTCTACCTGGTGCGCCGCTTGCAAAAGGCCATTCAGTCGGGCTTCGGTCATACGGGGCAACACGCGTTCAAACAAGCGTTCGCGCGGCCCCCACACACGCTGCTCACGCAGGGCCATGGGCATGGGCTTGCCGCTGGCGATAGCGTCTTTCACGCGTTTCAGGGCGCGGATGTCTTCGGCCAAGGTGTAGTGCACCAGCACCGCCGCCTCACCTTCAGCCTGCAACCCATCCAGCATGCGCTGCACCCGAGCCACCTGACCCGACAACACAGCCTCAGAAAGTTTGAACACGTCATAACGGGCCACATTGACCACGGCAGACTCGACCTGCGCCTGGCTGAGTTCACCTGGCGGGTGAAGCAAGCCGAGCTTTTGAATCTCCTGGTGCGCCGCCAGCAAGTTGCCCTCCACGCGGTCGGCAAAAAACTGCAGGGTGCGCTGGCCTTCTTCGCCCGCCACCACACGCTGGTCTTGCTGCTGTAGGCGCTGGGCGATCCACTGAGGCAAGGCATTCCTGTCCACCGGATCGACCTGGATCGACACGCCCCCGTTTTCCAAGGCACCAAACCAGGCCCCTTTGCGGGTGGCAGCGTCCAGACGCGGCAATAAAAACAAGGTCAGCGTGCTGTCGTTGCCTTGGGCAGAAGCCGCCAATTGCTGAATGGCGGTGCTGCCCTCTTTGCCTGGCTTGCCCGAGGGCACACGCACCTCCACAATTTGCCTGTCGGCAAACAGGCTGAGCGAGCCGGCTGCGGCTTGTACTTCGCTCCAGTCAAAATGCGCACCCGAGACGGTGTGCACGCTGCGTTCGGTATAGCCCTGTGCCCGAGCACTGGCCCGAATCGCATCGGCCGCCTCTTGGATCAACAACGCCTCGTCGCCATGCAAAACATAAAGGCTGCGCAAGCCCTTTTGCAGGTGTGCCGTCAACTGAGGAAGGGCCAATTGCATGAGCGCTCAGGCAACAAGCATCAAGGCTTGGCTGCTGGTTTAGGCAAGGCAGCGGCGGGCGCTACAGGCTGCAACGCTGCAGCAGGCGCTGTCGTCTGCGAAGGCGGCACCGCGTTGTACGGCTTGACCGCAGACAAGCGTCGCATGATCTGCTGCACGATGTCGGTCTGCATGTCGCGGTACAAAATAGCTTGTTCGATTTCCTTGGACAGCGCCGCGGTCTCCGTGAAGCTCAAATCGCGCTGTTGAAACAACTCCACCGGCTCGATCAACTCCAGGCCTTGCGGGGTGCGCAGGCGAAACCGCACACGCAGGCGCAATTGCAACTCCCGCACCTGACCTGTCGCGCTCACGCCCACCGCTACCTGCTGGCGTTCTTCGCTGAGGATGTCGAGGATCGCATCGGCCTTGAGCATCAACTTCGGCTCGGTCCACAGGTCAATGCGGCCCGAGCCCAGTAAATTGCGCCGAAGTTCGACGCCCAAAGGCGATGTGGTAGAGAAATTGGCGTAAAGGGTTTTGAAGGCGAAGTCGTTGGTTTGTCGCAGCTGAAACCCGCAGCCTGCAAGCCAGGCGGGCAACATGCCCACACCCAGCGAGGTCAAAAAAAGTCGTCGTGCGGGTTTCATGGGGTCAGTGCTCTCAAATCACCACATTGACCAAACGGCCTGGCACCACGATGACCTTCTTGGGTACAGCCCCAGCGGCCTGCTTGACGAACGCTTCACTGGCCAGCGCCATCTGCTCGATCTGCGCTTTGTCGGCGGTGGCTGGCACCAGGATGGCGCCCCGTAATTTGCCATTGATCTGCAGCATCAGTTCGATCTGGTCACGCGCCAGTGCAGACTCGTCCACTTCAGGCCAGGGTGCATCGAGCAACTCGCCCACGGTCTTGGCAAATCCGAGCTCTTTCCATATTTCGTCGGTGATGTGCGGGCAAGCGGGGTAAAGCATGCGCATCAACAATGAGACGCCTTCGCACAGTGCCGCGGTGTCACCTTCGCTGAAGTGGCCGTCCGCTGGCTTGAAATCTTCCAGGGCATTTAGCAGCTTCATGCAACCCGACACCACGGTGTTGTATTGCATGCGCTCGTAGTCGTAACCCACTTGCTTGAGCACCAGGTGCACCTCGCGGCGCAAGGCCTTGGCCGAGTCACCCAGGCTGGCCTGGCTCAGATCCTTGGCCGTCGCCGATCGCAGCAGTTCGTGGTGCTTGAAGGCAAAGTTCCAGACCCGGCGCAAGAAGCGGTAGCTGCCCTCCACGGCCGAGTCGTTCCACTCCAGTGTCACCTCGGGGGGCGCGGTGAACATGGTGTAAAGACGGGCGGTGTCAGCGCCGTACTTTTCAATCAGGTCTTGCGGATCAACCCCATTGTTCTTGGACTTGGACATGGTGCCCACGCCCTCGTAGTCAATGGCGCTGCCCACGGGCAACTTGCCGTCGCTGCTGTCCGCTTCGTTTTTGAGCTTGGCGCCGATGATCTTGCCGGTTTCGTCGAGCACATGTTCGACATCGTGCGGCCAGAAATAATCCTTGCCCCCCTTGGCGGTACGACGGGAATAAATGTGGTTGAGCACCATGCCCTGTGTGAGCAGTTTGCTGAAAGGCTCATCGACTTTGACCAGGCCCAGATCGCGCATGACCTTGGTCCAGAAACGGGCATACAGCAGGTGCAGGATAGCGTGCTCGATACCGCCGATGTACTGGTCCATCGGCATCCAGTAATCGGCCCCCTCTGCGACCATTTTGTCGGTGTTTGTGGGGTCGCAATAGCGCATGAAATACCAAGACGAGTCCACAAAGGTGTCCATGGTGTCGGTCTCGCGGCGGGCAGGTTGGCCGCACACGGGGCAAGTGACGCCCGCGTGGAACCCTTCGTGCTTTAGCAGCGGGTTGCCCGAACCATCCGGGATGCAGTCTTGCGGCAAGACCACCGGCAGGTCTTTTTCGGGCACGGGCACAGCGCCGTGCTCGGCACAATGGATGATCGGAATCGGCGTGCCCCAATAGCGTTGGCGGCTCACACCCCAGTCGCGCAAACGCCAGGTAGTCTTTTTCTCGCCCAGGCCTTTGGCAGCCAGCAAGTCGGCCACTTTGTTGGCCGCTGCTTTTTGGTTCAAGCCGTCCAGTTCGCCAGAGTTGATGTTCACGCAGCTTTGCTTGTCGCCATACCACTCTTGCCACACGGTGGCATCAAACACCTGCGCCTTGACGGACACCACTTGCCGGATCGGCAGCGCGTATTTCAAGGCAAACGCAAAGTCGCGTTCATCGTGCGCGGGCACGCCCATCACGGCGCCATCGCCATAACTCATGAGCACGTAGTTGCCCACCCACACCTCGACCTGCGCGCCGGTCAGCGGATGCGAGACGAACAAGCCCGTGGCCATGCCTTTTTTCTCTTGTGTGGCCAACTCGGCCTCGGTGGTGCCGCCGGTTTTGCACTCTTCTATAAAGGCCGCCAGAGCCGGGTTGGACGCTGCGGCGTGACTGGCCAGCGGGTGCTCAGCGGCCACGGCGCAAAAGGTCACGCCCATGATGGTGTCAGCCCGGGTGGTGAAGACATACATCTTGCCGTCACCAATCAAGGCGCCATCGGTGCCCTGAATCGAATGCGCAAACGCAAAACGCACGCCCTCAGACTTGCCGATCCAGTTTTCCTGCATCAGACGCACTTTGTCCGGCCAGCCGTTCAATGTGGCCTTGTCGTTGCCGATCTGCACATGGTCGAGCAGTTCTTGCGCGTAGGCGGTGATGTTCAGGTAATAACCAGGAATTTCGCGTTTTTCAACCGGTGCGCCCGTGCGCCAGCCTTTGCCGTCAATCACCTGTTCGTTGGCCAGCACGGTCTGGTCCACCGGGTCCCAGTTCACGACCTGGGTCTTGCGGTAAGCGGTGCCTTTTTCGAGCATCTTCAGGAACAACCACTGGTTCCACTTGTAATACGTCGGGTCGCAGGTGGCGACTTCGCGCGACCAGTCGATGGCCAAGCCCATCGCCTGCATCTGCTTTTTCATGTATGCGATGTTTTCGTACGTCCACTTGGCAGGCGGGACACCGTTTTTCAAGGCGGCATTTTCTGCAGGCAGGCCAAAAGCGTCCCAGCCCATGGGCATCAGGACGTTAAAGCCCTTCATGCGCAGGCTGCGGGTCAGCATGTCGTTGATGGTGTAGTTGCGCACATGGCCCATGTGCAGCTTGCCGCTGGGGTAGGGCAGCATGGAGCAAGCGTAGAACTTCTTTTTGCGGGTGTCTTCGGTGACACGGTAAGCGTCGCGGGCCGTCCAGCGGGACTGTGCTGCGGGTTCGACTTCGAGGTGGTTGTACTTGTCTTGCATAGGGCTAAATTGTAGGGGCTCGGGTGGAATGGCCCGCCCGCTGACACGCACGACAGCGTCAGGGCTTGCGGGCTTGGGTCTGCGCCACAAAACCGATGCGCGATAGCCCGGCTTTTTGCGCCAGCCCCATGGCCTCCACCACCCGGCCGTAGGGAACAGACTGGTCTGCACGCAGCTCCAGTTCGGTGTTCGGATTGCGCTGGGCTGCAGCTGATAAACGCTGGCGCAGCGCCTCTGGCGAGATGGGCTGGTCGTTCAGGTAAAAGGCACCTTGGGCATCCACCACCAAGGACACAGCTTGCGGGGCTGCACCGGCCTCTCCCCCTTCGCTTTGGGGCAAGTCCAGGCGTATCGCGCTGCTCATAAAAGGGGCCGTCAGGATAAAAATGACCAGCAACACCAGCATCACGTCCACCATGGGGGTGACGTTGATCTCGCTCATGGGCGCATCCGGTTTCGAGGAGTCCAGGCGACCAAAGGCCATGGCTCAGTCTCGCGAATCGGCCAAGAGGCCACGTAGATCATGGGCAAAGCCCTCGAGTTCGGCCTCGATCTGATTCACTTTGCGACCCAGAATGTTGTAGCCCAGCACCGCCGGAATGGCCACCGCGAGGCCGGCAGCGGTCATGATCAGGGCCTCGCCCACTGGCCCCGCCACCTTGTCGATGGTCAACTGCCCGGCATCGGCCATGCCTGTCAACGCGTTGAAAATACCCCAAACTGTGCCCAAAAGACCCAGAAATGGCGAGATGGACCCGGCTGTTGCCAGCCACACCTGGCCCCATTGCAAGCGCCGCACCACGCCTTGCAGGGCATCGCGCAACACTCGGGTCAGTTGTTGGTGACGGTCTCCGGCACTAGCCAGCGAGCCACCCACCGGGAGCAAGGTGGCTTCGAGCAAGGGTGCCATGCAGGCATCGCGGTCAAACTGCGCCACGCGTTGCTGGGCTTCATGCAAAGCCGGCGCCTGCCAAAAAGCGGCGATGCTGCGACGCACATCCACTCCGGCTCGGGCCAGCAAACGCCATTTCCAAACCATCACCACCCAGCTGCCGACCGACAATGCGAGCAGCGCCAGCGCCAGCAGCCGGCTGACGAGATCGCTGTGCAGCAAAAATTCGTTGAGACTCATGGAGGCGGCGGTCTGCGAGAACTCAGCGCAAGCTCAACACGTCAAACATGTCAAACAGGCCGTGCTGCTGCGTGGCCAAATAGCGCACGGCCCGCAGGCTGCCTTGTGCATAGGTGGAGCGGCTGGAGGATTTATGGGTCACTTCGATGCGTTCGCCAATGCCAGCGAACAACACGGTGTGGTCGCCCACGATGTCACCGCCCCGGATGGTGGCAAAACCGATGCTGGAGGGGTCACGCTCGCCGGTGTGGCCGTAACGCTCGTAAACCGCGCAGTCTTTCAGGTCTCGGCCCATGGCCTCAGCGATCACTTCGCCCATCTTGAGCGCGGTGCCTGATGGTGCATCCACTTTGTGGCGGTGGTGGGCCTCGATGATCTCGATGTCGTAGCCGGTCGACATGGCTTGCGCAGCCATTTGCAGCAGCTTGAGGGTGACGTTGACGCCGACGCTCATGTTGGGGGCCATCACGATGGCGATGTCCTTGGCAATCTCTGCGATCTCGGCTTTTTGTTCATGGGTGAAGCCGGTCGTACCGATCACGGCCTTGACGCCCAATTCACGGCAAACCTTGAGGTGGGCCAGGGTGCCTTCGGGGCGCGTGAAATCAATCAGGCAAGCGGCATTTTTCAAGCCCGCATGCAGGTCAGACGTCACCAAAATACCGCTGGCTTTGCCCAAAGGGGCCGCAGCATCGTGACCCAGCGCTGCGCTGGCAGCCATGTCCAGCGCGCCCGCAAGGCGGCAGTCGTGCGAGGCCATGATGGCTTCGATGAGCATGTGCCCCATGCGGCCAGAAGCCCCAGCAACGGTGATCGGCAAATCGGTCAATTGGCTCATGTGATTTCTTAAATGAAAAATTCTCACGCCCTCGGGCTTCCGGCCCGAGCTGGGCACCCCTTAACGGGGTGTTGGCTCCAAAGGGGGGTAAGAGGCCGGGAGCGCTGGAGCGCGTCCGGCATCGCCTGGCGCCTTTTTCACCGGGAACTTGTTCAATTCTTCTTCACTCGCCTGCAGGCTAGGAATGTTGGCAGCCTTGCGCTGGACAACCAAGCGTTCGACAAACTCGGACTCGCTGGGCAATTCGCCGCCTTCTATCGAAGCCAGCGCATCGCCCTTGAAGTAGACGGTGAGTTGAAAGTTTTGGGCTGGCACACCTTGGCGGCGAATGCTGAAGGCGTAGTCCCAGCGGTCAGCATGGAAAAGGCTGGTCACCAAAGGCGTGCCCAGAATGTCGCGTACCTGCGCTCGCGCCATGCCCAGAACGAGCGCCTGACGCTGCTCCTTGGCGACAAAATTGCCTTGCACCACCTCGGGCACATAGGGCTTGAAGGTGTCACGGCTCAAGCTGCCACAAGCTGCCAAACTCGCGCACACAAAGAGCATGGCCAGGCGTGCGCCCGTGAAAGGGAAAGTCAGGGTTACTGTCATGGTTGAGGGCTGGCCGATATGATCGAATGATTGTAGCGGCAGCTTCATGCCCGGCCCGGTCTTGTACACCCAGACACTTTTGACCATGACCCAAATCGACGAACTGAAAAGCAATGGGCTGAAAGCCACGCTGCCCCGGCTGACCATTTTGGAGGTATTCCAAAGCGGCGCCCAACGCCACATGACCGCTGAAGATGTGTTCCGTCAACTTTTGCTGGAGCACAAGGACATTGGCCTGGCCACGGTGTATCGGGTCCTGACCCAATTCGAGCAGGCCGGGATTTTGAACCGCAACCACTTTGAAAGCGGCAAAGCGGTCTACGAACTCAATGAGGGTCAGCACCATGACCACATGGTTTGCCTGGATTGCGGTCGGGTCGAGGAGTTTTATGACCCGGAAATCGAGTCACGACAGCAAGCTGTAGCCGAGGCCAAGGGGTTTGTGATCGCCGACCATGCTTTGAGTCTGTATGCCCATTGCATACAAAGCCCCTGCCCTCACCGCACGCGTTGAGCCGACAAGGGAGAACTTATTCCATGGCGCGGCGCTGCCGGTCGATGAAATCCTGGTAAGTGTCGATACCGCGCATCTGCAAAATGGTGTTTCGCACAGCCGCCTCCACCAACACGGCAATGTTGCGCCCCGCCACCACCTGAATCACCACTTTGCGCACCGGAATGCCCAGGACATCTTGCACCAGGGGCTCAGACGGCAAGCGCTCGTAATCACGCTCCAGCGTTTCGCGTCGCACCAGGTGAACAATCAGCTTCAGGCGCATTTTCCGGCGCACAGCGGTTTCGCCAAAAATGGCCCGAATATCAAGCAAGCCGATGCCACGCACTTCGAGCAGGTTCTGCAGCAAGTCGGGGCAGCGCGCCTCAATGGTGGTCTGGTTGATGCGGTACAGATCGACGGCATCGTCGGCCACCAGGCCGTTGCCACGAGATATCAGCTCCAGACCCAATTCGCTCTTGCCCAGGCCCGACTCACCCGTGATCAGCACGCCCATGCCCAAAATGTCCATGAACACACCATGCATGGTGATGCGGTCAGCAAAGTGCTTGGACAAATAGGCCCGCAGCACATCGATGACAAAAGCCGATGACTGGTCGGTGGAAAACATCGGAATTTGAGCGCGCTCACACATCGACAACAGGGCATCCGGCGCGACCTGACCATCGGCCAAAATCAGGACCGGTGGCTCCAGCGTGACGATCCGCGCGATTCGGCGCGCGCAGTCTTCTGGGGTGGCGTTGGTCAGATAGGCGACTTCGCGGGGCCCCAAGATCTGGACCCGGTAGGGGTGGATGTAGTTGAGGTAACCGACCAAATCGGCACCTGAACGGGCCTCACGGACCGCCACTTCGTCAAACCGCCGCTCCGAAGCGCCCAGGCCGGCAACCCACTGCCACTTCAGCTTGCTGCGATGGTCCTCAAACAGGACGTCGGCGCTGATGACGGAGGGTTTCATGGCAAATGCTCCGGCTTGCGCCCACTCAGGCAGTTTGAGCCGACTGCCACTGGGCGATCAACTGGTGCAGGTCCTCCTGGACCGAACTGGTCTTGATCTTTTCCCGAAGGACGGTGTCACTGAGCAACTCGGCGATCTCGGACAAGATCTCCAGGTGCTTTTGGGTGGCCGCTTCAGGCACCAGCAAGAAAATCAGCAAACTGACGGGTTGCTCATCGGGCGCGTCAAAGCCAATCGGTTGGGCCAACTGGAAAACAGCCGCCATGGGGGCTTTCAGGCCCTTGATTCGGCCATGTGGGATGGCCACGCCGTGACCCAAGCCGGTCGAACCCAGTCGTTCACGGGCGAACAGGCTGTCGGTGACCAAGGCACGGGATAACCCATGCAGGTTCTCAAAGAGAAGTCCGGCTTCTTCGAATGCGCGTTTCTTGCTGGTGGCTTCCACCCCGACAAGAACTTGGGCAACAGGCAATATGGATGAGAGACGATTCATGTTCGAGGCCGGATTATGCACCTTGCGCGGTCCCGAAAGTCATTCGCCACCCTGGTCTGGGACCCTGGGCACTTGTTGAGACCGATGAGGAACCCAGCACCCCCATAAAAAAGGGCCACTTCCCGTGGCCCCATCTTGAACAACAAAAAGCTTGATCACATCATGCGCTTGGGTGCACTGTGATGGTGGTCGGTGATGCGGTTTTTGTGCTTGACCACTTGGCGGTCCAGTTTGTCCACCAGCTCATCCACAGCGGCGTACAGGTCTTCATGGGCACTTTCTGCAAAAAGGTCGTTGCCCTTGACATGGATGTTGCATTCAGCGCGTTGGCGTTTTTCTTTTTCTTTCTGTTTTTCGACGGACAACAGCACTTTGACATCGACCACCTGGTCGAAATGCCGCATGATGCGGTCAAGCTTTCCTGTGACGTACTGGCGCAGGGCCGGGGTCACCTCAAGATGGTGCCCGCTGATGGTTAAATTCATAGTCGTCGCCTCCATGGAATCAGGGTAAAAAAAGCCCCGCCGAAGCAGGGCTCCGAAACCACCCAGCCGGGTGATTCAACTTCACTATGCGCGCCATGCCATGGAAAAGCAAGGCAGCCCAAAGTAAACCCCTAAAGGCCGCGTCATTTATCCCCGAACAGGCTTTTCAGTGCTATTGTTCGAATTGGTTCTTCGCACCCAATTCTGCAAGCTGAACAACCTGCCACCGGCACCCATCAAACCGCGGCGGCAGGGGCACCATGTAGGCGCAAACGCCCCGCCAGCCAGGCGCTCAGCACGCTGGCCACAGTGCCCAACAATCCCGCTACCCAGTAATCCGTCAGCTGACCCAGGTCGTCTCGCCCGATGATGAGGCCACCCACCAAGGCCGCCAGGCCCATGGAGGCAGATTGCACGGCCGAGTTGAGCGTCATGAAAATACCGCGCAAACGCGGCTCTACGGCAGATGAAATCATGGCCATGCCGGGGATCATGCGGCCGCTCATGACGGTGAAAAACAAGGTCGATATCGCCAACAAGCCCCACAGCGGCAAACCTTGAGACAGCGTCGTGGCCATCAAGGGCAATACCACCGCCAAAGCCAGGCGTTGGAACACCCGGACTTTGCCCACCCGGTCCGTCAAACGGCCAAAATAGCGCGCACTGAGCAAGGTGGCCACGCCCCCACACAGGTAGATCCAGGGCACTTCAGCGGTCTGCATACCGGCATTGGACTGCAAATAGATGGTGATGTAGGGAATGACCGTGAAAGCGGCAAACATCATCAAACCCGAGACACCGAAGGCTTTGAGGTGATTGGCCTCAGCCAGCACTTGCCCAATGCCTCGCCAGACGCCAGTCCGGTCGGGATGGTGCAGGTGCGCATCCAGACGGGGCAAGGTTTGCCAAGCCCCCAGGGACAGCAGACCCACCAGCAAGGCGATGCCAAAAAAGGGCGCATGCCAGCTTAGGTGTGCCGCCAAGAAAAGGCCGAGCGGCACTCCCGCCACCGTGGACACGGAGAACGAGGTCATCACCACGCTCATGGCCCGTCCTCGGCGTTCAAAGGGGATCACATCGGCCACGATGGTCTGAGACAAAGCCGACAAAACGCCCCCGAACACACCCGCGGCCACACGGGCCAGCATCAACCAAAGGTAATCGGGCGCCAGGCCACAAGCCAGGGTGGCCAGGCCAAACAAGGCGTACATCACCAGCAGCAATCGTTTGCGGCTGAAACGATCAATGTAGGTGGCCGCCATGAGCCCGGAAAGGCCTGCCGACAAAGTGTAGGCGGAGACCAGCAAACCAAACTGGGCATTGCTGATGTGAAATAAGGCGGTGAACTGAGGCCCCAGCGGCATCATGATCATGAAATCCAGGATGTGGGTGAACTGGATGCCAGCCAGCGTGAAGAGCAGCCAGCGCTCTCGCCGCGGTGTCAAGTGAGGGGTCATGGAACAATGCAATGGAGTTGATCGAATCTAACACCCCCAGAACAAACCTTTGCCAGCCATGCACATTGACAGTTTGAAGCCTCAGGCCCTGGCCGCTGGACACCCGCCAGTGCATGGCCTGGTGCTCATGGGTGGCGGCGCCCGAACGGCCTACCAAGCAGGGGCTTTGCAAGCGATTGGGGAACTGCTGAGGCAAAAAGGCCAGGCTCGGCACTTTCCATTTCAAGTGTTGGCCGGCACATCGGCAGGGGCCTTGAACGCCACCTTTTTGGCCAGCAAGGCCATGGACGGCTTGACCGGTCTGGACGATTTGGCCAACTTCTGGTCGGCCATCCGCACTGAAACGATTTACCGCCTGCCCTCAACCCCTCTGGCCAAATTTAGCCGTTGGGCTACGGCCCTGGGTTTGGTGCTGTCTGCGCGCCAACAGGCTGCCGCCATGGACAGTCTGGCTTTGGTCAACACCTTGCACAAAGCGATCGCTCTGGACAGGATTGATACGGCCCTGCGAAGCGGCGTGTTGCACGCCTTGGCCGTCACAGCATCCAGCTACACAAGCGGTGTCCACTGGACTTTTTGTCAGACCCGCGATGGCCAGCCTATTCCCTGGAGCCGACCTGGACGACGCGCCGAACAACAACCCATCACCATCGAACACCTGATGGCCTCCAGTGCCATTCCGTTCATTTTCCCGTCTACCCCGCTCTGGGTCGATGGCGGCATGGAGTATTTCGGCGACGGCTCGATGCGGCAGATTTCTCCCCTGTCTTCTGCTGTGCACCTGGGTGCTGACCGGGTTTTGGCGATTGGCGTGGGACAACCCCAGCGAGCGACCCTGGGCGGACAGCGCAATGGCAACGGGCGCCCCTCACTGGGAACGATCGCTGGTCACGCCATGGCCAGCGTATTTCACGACACCCTGGAGGCCGATGTGGCGCAAATTGCCCGCATCAACCTGTCCTTGAGTCTTTTGCCTGACAGCATCCGTGCCGAATTGCCTTTTCGTGCGGTCGAGGTCCTGAGTCTGCAGCCCAGCGCCTCGCTCGACGCCCTGGCTCAAGACCATGTGCACTCACTGCCCAGGCCCATCGTCAGGGTGCTGGAAGGCCTGGGGGCCTTGCAAGGCAGCGGGGCCGCTCTGGCCAGTTATCTGCTGTTTGAGCCTGGTTTCATTGAAGCGCTGCTGTCACTGGGACAAGCCGATGTGAAGGCCAGATCCGAAGAGATACTGGCATTTTTTGAGCCCCGCAGCGCAGATCCGGTGCGATAATTCGCCGATTCACACTGGAGACACATTGCCGTGGAAACTACACCGAGTCGGTAGCTTTCGAACACGTTGAGCACCCCCGCCCATGGTTCGAAAGCTGCAGCAAACCCTTCGCCGCCCTTTGAACTTTTGGCACTTGGCCATTTTTCGGATTCGCCATGCTCAACATTTTTACCCTCGTCAACGGCCGCCTCTTCCAGGAAGAGATCGAGTCTCTGGAAGAACTCTCCCGCTTTCAGCCCATCTGGGTGGACCTGGAGTCCCCCACACTGGAAGAAAAACGCTGGATCAAACAGTACTTTGGCCTGTCCATTCCGGAAGACGCGATGGACGAAGACATCGAAGAGTCGGCCCGCTTCTACGAAGAAGACAACGGCGAGCTGCACATCCGGTCTGACTTCTTGATTGCCGACGAAGACGAGCCGCGCACCGTGCGCTGCGCCTTCATTTTGAACCAGCACAATGCCAACCTGAAAAGTCAAGGGGTGCTGTTTTCTATCCACGACGAAGACGTGCCGGTGTTCCGTTTGCTGCGCATGCGCGCGCGCCGTGCACCGGGCCTGATTGAAGACGCCAAGGAAGTACTGCTCAAACTTTTTGACGCCGATGCCGAGTACTCGGCCGACACGCTGGAGGGCATCTACGACAAACTCGAAACAGCGGGCAAAAAAGTGTTGTCGGGCGATGTGACCGACGCCTTGGCGGGTGAAGTGCTGGGCGCGATTGCTCGGCAAGAAGACTTGAATGGCCGCATCCGCCGCAACGTGATGGACACCCGCCGCGCCGTGAGCTTCATGATGCGCTCCAAAATGCTGAATGCCGAGCAATTTGAAGAGGCTCGCCAGATTCTGCGTGACATCGACTCGCTCGACTCGCACACGGCCTTTTTGTTCGACAAGATCAACTTCTTGATGGACGCCACCGTTGGTTTCATCAACATCAACCAGAACAAGATCATCAAGATTTTCTCGGTGGCCAGCGTGGCCTTGCTGCCCCCCACCCTGATTGCCAGCCTATATGGCATGAACTTTCAGTACATGCCTGAGCTGTCACAAAAATGGGGCTACCCCTATGCGCTGGCTCTGATGGTGGCCAGCGCCGTGGTCCCCATGTGGTATTTCCGCCGGCGCGGCTGGCTCAAGTGATGCCTGGTCAGCCCGGCTGACGATCTGCCAGCCACTGCGACAAAATGGCCAGGCTATAACGGCTGGCCACTTCGCGGATAAACCGATTGAAGTCAGCGTGCGCCATGTCATCAGCGCGGTCTGAAATCGTGCGCACCGCGGCAAAGGGCGCCTGGTAGTCATGGCACACCTGGGCCACAGCAGCGCCTTCCATCTCGACCGCCAAAGCCTCGGGCAAAGCCAGGCGCAAAGCTTGGCTTTCTGCGCGGGTCGAAACAAACCGGTCACCACTGATCACCAGCCCCTCATGCACCCGAGGCGCGTTCAATTGAAATTGCGTCAGGGTGTCACGGCCAAGATGCCGCTCGGCAGCATGCAGCACCTGCACACTGGCGTTGGCCAACTGCGCTGACAGGTCTGCATGGGCATCAAAGCGGGCTCGGCCATACAGCGGCACCTCGTGCCGCGCAAACAGCGGCGAAGCGTCCATGTCGTGCTGCACAAAACCGGAGGCCACCACCACATCCCCCACGCGCACGCCTGGCCCCAGGCCGCCAGCCACGCCGGTAAAGACCATGGTGTCGACCTGAAAGCGCTCCAGCAGCAGCGTGGCCGTGGTCGCTGCCGCCACTTTGCCAATGCGCGACAACACGGCCACCACCGAATGCCCTTGCCAGTGGCCCACCCAGAAGTCTCGCCCTGCGACCGTCACGCGCTGCTCATCAGGCATTTCAGCCAACACAGCGGCCAACTCTTCGTGCATGGCACTCATGATGCCGATCACCGCCATGGATTACCCCCTGGATCAACGCGTCAAAAGAAAAGCGGCTGCAAGAGCCGCTTTGAAATGTATCGGCAGGCTCGCCGCCAGCCGGCTAGCTCAGGCCTTGTTGCGCAGTTCACGGCGCAAGATTTTGCCCACTGGGGTTTTGGGCAGTTCGGTGCGGAACTCGATGACCCGCGGCTGTTTGTAAGCGGTCATGTTCTCTCGGCAATAGGCCATGATCTGGGCCTCGGTCAATGCCGGGTCTTTCTTGACCACCACCAGCTTGACCGTCTCGCCGGTTTTCTCGTCAGGCACGCCGATCGCCGCGCACTCCAGCACGCCCGGACACTCAGAGGCCACCTCTTCCACCTCGTTGGGGTAGACGTTGAAACCGCTGACCAGAATCATGTCTTTCTTGCGGTCCACGATCTTGAAATAGCCACGCTCGTCCACCGTGCCGACATCACCGGACTTGAAGTACCCGTCCGCCGTCATGACCTTGGCCGTTTCATCGGGACGCTGCCAGTAGCCCGCCATGACCTGTGGCCCCTTGATGGCGATCTCGCCAGGCTGCCCGAGCTCAGTCACTTCCTGCCCGTCGTCGTCCAAAAGCTTCATCCAGGTCGCAGGCAAGGGCACGCCAATGGTGCCGGTGAACTCGGTGCTGGTGGTCGGGTTGCAACTGGCCGAAGGGCTGGTTTCAGACAGTCCGTAGCCTTCGCAAATCGGGCAGCCGGTTTTCTCGAGCCAAAGCTTGGCGACATTGGACGTTACCGCCGTGCCACCACCCAGTGACACTTTGAGGTTGGACCAGTTCACGGTGCCGAAATCGGGGTGGTTGGCCAGGCCATTGAACAAGGTGTTGACGGCGGGCAAGCTGTGAAAGGTGTGCTTGGACAATTCCTTGAGCACTGCAGACAAATCGCGCGGGTTGGGAATCAGGATGGTTTTGCCGCCCATGCGCAAGCCCAGCATCATGTTCACGGTGAAAGCGAAGATATGGTACAGCGGCAAAGCACACACCGATGTGGGCTGCTCGCCGGCTGGAATGCGCTTCATGACCGGCTCGTTCCAGGCATCAGACTGCAGCACATTGGCAATCACGTTGCGGTGCAACAGCACTGCGCCCTTAGACACCCCCGTGGTGCCACCGGTGTATTGCAAAACAGCGATGTCATCAGGCGACAACTCGGGTTTGCGAAAAGCCTGTTGACGACCTTTGGACAAGGCGTCATTGAATCGGACCGCCTGGGGCAAGTTGAAACCGGGCACCATCTTCTTGACGTTGCGCACCACGTAATTGACCAGGCTGCCCTTGAGCAAGCCGAGGCGGTCCCCCATGGCCGCCAGCACCACATGCTGGACAGGCGTTTGGGCGATGCATTTTTCAAGCGTGGCGGCAAAGTTTTCGATGATCACAATCGCCTTGGAGCCTGAATCCTTGAGCTGGTGTTCCAGTTCGCGGGCTGTGTACAGCGGGTTCACGTTGACGACCACAAAACCTGCACGCAAGATGGCGGCCACAACCACCGGGTACTGCGGCACATTGGGCATCATGACCGCGACGCGATCGCCCTTGTTCAAGCCCAGGGATTGCAGATAAGCCGCCATGGCCAAGCTTTCCTGATCGGTCTGGGCATAGCTGATTTCCTTGCCCATGAAACTGTAGGCGGGACGGCTGGCGTACTTGGAAAAACTCTCTTCTAACAAGCCCACCAAGGAGCTGTATTGGCCGAAATCAATGTCGGCTGGTACGCCTTCGGGGTAACTCTTCAGCCAAACGGGATTCAGGTTCATGTGGGGTTCTCCTGTGGCTCAGTCTAACGTAAATCTGACAAAAAACTGACGCCCAAAACGTCAGGGTTTACGCCAGAAAATACCCGACAGTCAAGCTTGCAAACGCCTATTGAACAGACCAAGAAAAAGGGGAGGCCAGTGCCTCCCCTTTCGGATTAAAGTCATGGACCACCGGCAATGGTGTTACGTCTTCAAAGCCATCAACACCTCATCGAGCATTTTCTTGGCGTCACCAAACAGCATGCGGTTGTTGTCCTTGTAAAACAGCGGGTTGTCCACGCCCGCATAACCACTGGCCATGGAACGCTTCATCACGATGCTGGTGCGGGCCTTCCAGACTTCAAGCACTGGCATGCCGGCGATCGGGCTGGTCGGGTCGTCTTGCGCGGCCGGGTTCACGATGTCATTGGCACCAATGACGATGGCGACATCGGTGTCGGGGAAGTCGTCGTTGACTTCGTCCATCTCGTACACGATGTCATAGGGCACCTTGGCCTCAGCCAACAAAACGTTCATGTGGCCCGGCATCCGTCCGGCCACCGGGTGGATGCCAAAGCGAACGTTCACACCTTTTTCGCGCAGGTATTTGGTGATTTCAAACACCGTGTG
>NZ_JBIKHV010000127.1:0-5604 GCF_044361985.1 Limnohabitans sp.
GTAAAAACGGATGGCGCGAGTGGTCAGGTCAAATTCCTGAGCCAGATCGCTGATCGTGTATATGTTAGCCATGGCGTGGTTCCTCACCGTGCTTGCGCAGCGGGGACAGGCCTGTGACCAGCCGCCCCCTAAAATACAAATTCATGTTTGACGTTGACGTTAACGTCAATGCCCCGAATGCTAACCCAAACCTCTTGACGCATGTCCACATTGCCCACAGCTCCCGTGATGCAACAGCCAGACGCCCGCGTCCCGCCCCACACACCCATTCGCCCGCTGAGCTTCCCCTTGGCAGAGCAACTGCCCGACACGGGCTCAGCCATCGAGGTCGCGCCTGGCATTTTTTGGCTGCGCATGGGCCTGCCCTTTGCACTCAACCACATCAACCTGTGGCTGCTGCGTGACCACCTGCCGCACCCGACCCAAGCGGGCGTGTGGCAACAGGGCTGGACGGTGGTGGACTGCGGCATCGACAACCCCGCGACCCGGGAGGCTTGGCTGCAGGTGGAGCAGAAAATGTTGCAGGGCTTGCCTGTCTTGCGTGTGCTGGTCACCCACATGCACCCGGACCACATGGGTCTGGCCCATTGGCTATGTGCGCGCTGGCAGGCTCCTTTGTGGATGAGCACCAGCGAATACCAATCGGCCTTACTGGCCAGCAGCGGGGTGTCCAACTTTGGCGGCGCACCCACCGTGGCCTTTTTTGCAGCGCACGGCTGGCAACAGCCTGAAGAGCTGGCCCAAGTGAAAGCCCGTGTCGGCTACTACCCGAGCATGGTGCCCCAAATTACAGGCGCCTACGTTCGCCTGATGGGAGGTGCGCCTGTGCAGATCGGCGACCGGGTCTGGCAATGCATCAGCGGTTACGGCCACTCACCAGAACACATCGCACTGCATGACGCACAAAACCAGCTGCTGATCAGCGGCGACATGCTCTTGCCGTCCATTTCCACCAACATCAGCGTGTACGCCATGGAGCCGGACAGCAACCCGCTTCAGCTGTTTCTGGATTCGCTGGAGAAAATGGCGCACCTGCCGGATCAAACCCTGATCCTGCCCTCGCACGGTCGCCCGTTCCGGGGCGCAGCAACGCGCATTGAACAGCTTTGCGCGCACCATGCAGACCGCTTGGCCGAACTGCTGCAAGCTTGCAACACGCAAGCAAAGTGCGCCTATGAACTGCTGCCCCTGTTGTTCAAACGCCCACTCGACATGCACCAGACCACCTTTGCCATGGGCGAAGCGGTGGCCCACTTGAATCTGCTTTGGCTGTCCGGCCAGATGCAGCGCCAGCGCGATGTCGATGGCACCATTCGCTTTAGAACCGCTCAGTCCTGAGCGAGTCCTGACGGGGCCTGGCGCAAGGCTTTGCGCCGCTGCGCGTAATCGGGCAGGACCTCGCCCACCGTTTCCCAAAAGCGCGGGCCGTGGTTCATCTCGCGCAAATGGGCCAACTCGTGCACCACCACATAATCGATCTGGCTGATCGGCAAATGGATCAGCCGCCAATTCAGGCGGATGTGCCCATCGGCACGTGCACTGCCCCAACGCGTATTGGCACTCGACAGACTGATTTTTTGCCAGCGCACACCCAGCAAGGGTGCAAAGTGGTTCAGGCGCTGCTCAAACAACACCTTGGCCTGCTTCTTGAGCCACACCTGCGCCGCATCGCGCACCTGGGTCACGGTGGCGCCGGGTGGTACCGTCACGGGCAACACTTGCTCAGCAGGAATGTCCTGCCCGTGCACGCGGCCTAGGCCACGCTCCAGCACGCACAGCTGCACCATGCGCCCCAGATACGGCACCTCGGCGCCATGTCGCCACTCGATGGCCTTTTGAAATTGTTCGGTCTGCTGCTCTTTGAACTGCTGCAACTTGGCCACGATCCAGACGCCTTTTTCCTGCACGGCGGCGTCCACTTCGCGCAAAGTCACCCAGCTTGGAGCGCGCACCACCAGACCGTCGGCCCCGACCATGAAGCCGATACTTTTACGGCGTGAGCGCTCAAAACGGAAAGACACCGTCACGCCCTGCAACTGCGCATGGCGGTTGGCCGCAGGGTGGGTGAACCCTAGGCCTTCCACTTGGGGCGCCGCAGACCTGACGACTTCAGAGGCAGGAGGCGCCTGCGAAGATACTGGGAATGCCGGGGAGGTCGGGGAGCTTGGCTGTGTGGTCGCGGGCAAGACCGGATCGCCCCCCGTGAAAAAGTCCAGCACAAACTGCAAAGGCGCGCGCATGGTTCGCCCTTTTCGTCTCAGTGCCCGATGACGGCAGGGTAAGCCTCGGGGTCCAGGCGGCGCATTTCAGACTCGATCCAGGCCTCGACCTCCAGCATCAGTTCGTCAGCACTTCGCCCCTCGCTCGGAATCGCCTGGCCAATCGAGATGTCCACCACGCCCGGCTTTTTGACAAACGCCCGGGTCGGCCAGCAACGCGCCGAAGTCACGGCAATCGGAATCACCGGCACGCCCGCGGCAATCGCCAACCGCGCACCACCGCTTTTGTACTCGCCTTTTTGGCCACGCGGTATCCGGGTACCCTCGGGAAACATGATCACCCAGACGCCTTCCTGCATCAAGCGACGGCCCTGCTGGACCACTTTGGCAAAGGCGCGCGAGCGCTCTTTGCGGTCGATGTGGATCATGTCCATGCGGCCCATGGCCCAGCCGAAAAACGGCACGCTGAGCAGCTCTTTCTTGAACACATAAGCCAGTGGGTGCGGCATGATCGCGGGCATGACAAAAGTCTCCCAGGTCGACTGGTGCTTGACCAGCAAGACGGCCGGGTCTTTGTGGCCCTGCGGCAAGTTTTCCATGCCCTGAATGCGGTTTTCGATGCCCAAAATCCAGGTGCCACTGTTCACCGCCAAGCGCAGCCAACCGGCGCAAATCCAGTACAGGCGGGTGCTGCTGACAAAGTACGACACGCCCACCACAAACAAGGCCCACGGCACGACGGTGATGGCCATCCACAAAACATGGGCAAGAGAGCGGATGAAATTCATGCAGTGTGAGGACTCGGTTGGAGAGGTCAGGGGGTCTTGTCGCGGTCGGTCGCGTCGCCAAGCAGGTGATCGACAAAAGCACCCAGATCGGCATGAACTTGTGTGTCGGGGGGAAAGCCTATGGGAAAGGACGGGGCTTGCAGATCAGGATGTCGCCCAGTCAACACCATGTGCGGCGCGCAACCGGCCGAATGGGCGGCCTGCATGTCGCGCAGACTGTCACCGACATAGGGCACACCCTTCAGGTCAATGCCGTAGCGCTCTTGAATTTGTTGCAACAAGCCCGGGGCAGGCTTGCGGCAGGCACAGCCTTCACTCGGCGCATGGGGGCAGTAAAAAATCGCATCGATCCGCCCACCTGCAGCGGCCAAGGACTTGAGCATGTGGGCATGCACCGCGTTGAGCGACGCCATGTCAAACAGGCCACGCCCCAAACCCGACTGGTTGGTGGCCAGCACCACGTGAAACCCGGCGTGGTTCAGGCGACTGATGCCCTCCAGTGCGCCAGGCAAGGGGTGCCATTCTTCGGGTGATTTGACGAACTCGTCGCTGGCCCGGTTGATCGTGCCGTCACGGTCCAAAATGACGAGTTTGATTTGCATGGCCGTTGCGCGATCAGGCCGCCAGCCGCGACAAATCGGCCACACGGTTCATGGCCACATGCAAGGATTTGAGCAAGCCCTGACGATTCAGACGCAGGTCCATGGCTTCGGCGTTGACCATCACGTCGTCAAAGAAAGCGTCGACCGGTCCGCGCAGCGCGGCCAAAGTCTGCAGGCTGGCGGTGTAATCACCGGCCTTGAACTGCGCCTCGGACTCGGGCAGCAACTTTTGCATCACAGCGTACAGGCCTTTTTCAGCATCCTCCTGCAGCAGCGCGACATTCACGTGGGCGTCCACTTCACCGGCCTTCTTCAGAATGTTGCCAATGCGCTTGTTGGCCGCTGCCAGTGCCGGGCTTTCGGGCAAAGCTGCAAAAGCACGGACCGCCGACAAGAACTCGCCAACCTGGCCCAGACGGGCCGGGCGCAATGCCATCACGGCATCCACCTCTTGCGGACTGAAGCCTTGCTCACGCAGGCTGCCAGACAGGCGGTCGTAGATGAAATCGATCAAGAGCGCAGCAGGGTCGGTGATCTTGTTGCCAAAAACGGGGATGGCCAGCGCCAACAACTCGGGCAAGCCCAGGGCCAGGTCTTTCTCGATCAGCATGCGAATCACGCCAAGTGCATGGCGGCGCAGCGCAAACGGGTCTTTGTCGCCGGTGGGCACGTTGCCAATGCCAAACATGCCGACCAGGGTTTCCAATTTATCCGCCAAGGCCACGACCACACCAATGTCGTTGCTGGGCAACTCGTCGCCTGCAAAACGTGGGCGGTAGTGGTCGCCAATGGCGTTGGCCACGGCATCACTCAAGCCATCGTTCTTGGCGTAATACGTGCCCATGATGCCTTGCAGCTCGGGGAACTCGCCGACCATGTCGGTCAGCAAATCGGTCTTGGCCAAACGCGCGGCCAACTCGGCCTGCTGCGCCAGCGCATCACCCCCCAGTTGCTGGCCAATCGCCTTGGCCATGGCGCAAACGCGCGTCATGCGTTCACCTTGTGTGCCCAGTTTGTTGTGATACACGACCTTGGACAGGCCTTCGACGCGCGATTCGAGCGTCTTTTTGCGGTCCTGGTCAAAGAAGAATTTGGCGTCGGCCAGACGCGGGCGTACCACGCGCTCGTTGCCACCGATCACGGCCGATGCATCATCGGGCGTGATGTTGCTGACCACCAAAAACTGGTGCGTCAACTTGCCTGCGGCATCGAGCAGCGGGAAGTATTTTTGGTTCGCCTTCATCGTGAGAATCAAGCATTCTTGCGGCACGTCCAGGAACTGAGTTTCAAATTCGCAGATCAACACATTGGGGCGCTCGACCAGGGCCGTGACTTCGTCCAGCAAGGCCTCGTCTTCGATCGGGCGAACACCACCGCCGACTTGGGCGGCGGCCGCTTGCAGCTGGCGCACGATTTCGGCGCGTCGCTCAGTAAAGCTGGCGATCACGGCGCCGTCCGTTTTCAAGATTGGGTCGTACTGGTCAGCATGCGCCAAGACCAGGGGCGAGACCTTGGCTTCAAAGCGGTGACCTTGCGTGCTGTTGCCAGCGGTCAGGCCCAGCGCCTTGACCGGCACCACAGTGCTGCCGTGCAAAGCGATCAGGCTGTGCGCCGGGCGCACAAAGTTGACGCTGCTCCAGCCTGGCAACTCGCAATCGGTTTCCAGCTGGTACTGCATGACTTTGGGGATGGGCAGCTTAGCTAGCGCTTCTTCCAGCGCTTTTTGCAGACCGGCTTGCAGCGAAGCGCCTTTGGCCACGCTGTCGTAGAACAGGGCTTCTGCCTTGCCATCCGGTGCACGCTTCAAAGCAGCCACGACCGAGGCCGGGTCGCTCACGTCAGCGCCCAGCGCTTGCAGCTTTTTCAGCAAAGCGGGTGTGGCGTTGCCAGCGGCATCCAAGCCCACCGCCACGGGCATCAGCTTTTGCTGCACGGCCTTGTCGGCACCCTGCGCCAGCACGCCGGTCACATGCGCGGCCAGACGGCGGGGCGAGG
>NZ_JBIKHV010000006.1:0-69100 GCF_044361985.1 Limnohabitans sp.
CCCCCGTTGCTTTTGAAACCCCGCATGTTGCACCCTTTGCCCGTCACCCTTTTCACAGGCACCCTGCCCAAAGACAGCCCATGAAGTTTTCGTCGATCACCCTCCAGCGCTGGATGCTGCTGACCGCTCTGGCGGGCATCGGCATGCTGGTTTTTGGCTTTTACTTGCAGCATGTGGTCGGCTTGAACCCTTGTCCCATGTGCATCGTGCAGCGCTATGCCCTGATCGGTGTGGTGGTGCTGGGCCTGATCGGCTGGCGTTTGCAGGGCAAGGGCCTGGCCTTGGTGGCGCTGCTGCTGGCGCTGGACGCTGGTTTTGGCGGTTTCACCGCGGCGCGCCAAAGCTGGCTGCAGTGGTACCCGCCTGAAATCGTGACCTGCGGCCGCGACTTTTACGGCATGGTCGAAAACTTTCCCCTTAACCGCGCCATTCCCATGATCTTCAAGGGCAGTGGCGATTGCACCAAAGTCGACTGGACCTTTTTGGGTGGCTCAATCGCCAACTGGTCTTTCGTGGTATTTGTGGTTTTCGGGCTGCTGGGTGTGTGGGTCGCGTTCAAGTCGCTCAAGCCACGTCTTTGAGCGGCCGTGTCGGGCTCAAGCTTTCGGCTCAGAGTTTTTTCACCAGCACCTTGCTCTTGCGGTCCCAGTTGTATTTGCGCTTGCGGGCTTCGGGCAGCCAGTCCGGGTCGACTTGATCAAACCCCCGTTTGATGAACCAGTGCATGGTGCGCGTGGTTAGCACGAAGATGCTTTTCAGGCCCATGGCACGGGCCCGTTGCTCGATGCGCTTGAGCACTTTTTCGCCATCGCCCTGACCTTGAGACTGGGGTGATACCGTCAGTGCCGCCATCTCGGCGGTCTTGGCTTCGGGGTAGGGGTACAGCGCTGCGCAGGCAAAGATCACGCCGTCGTGGTCGATGATGGTGTAGTGGTCAATGTCGCGCTCGATTTCGGTGCGGTCACGCTTGACCAGTGTGCCGTCTTGCTCGAAGGGCTCGATCAGTTGCAAGATGCCGCCCACGTCGTCTGCGGTGGCTTCGCGCAGCTCTTCGAGCTTTTCATCAACCACCATGGTGCCGATGCCGTCGTGCACATAAATTTCCAACAGCAACGCGCCATCCACTGCAAACGACAGGATGTGTGAGCGCTCCACGCCCTCTTCGCAGGCCTTCACGCAATGCTGCAGGTAAAAAGCCAAATCGGTCGGCTGCGTCGGGTTGGGGGATGCGGCCAAAATCTGCTTGGCCGTGGCCAAAGGCAGCTCGGTGTCGATCGGGTTGTCGTCGCTGGCCGGTTCATGGGGGTTGATGCGAATGCCCGGAATTTCGGTCAAAAAGATCAGCTTGTCGGCTTGCAACTCGGCGGCCACGCTGGTGGCCACTTCTTCCATGGCCAGGTTGAAAGCCTCGCCCGTGGGCGAAAAGCCAAACGGCGACAGCAGCACCATTGCGCCCATGTCGAGCGTGCGCATGATGCCGTTCACATCCACTTTGCGCACTAGGCCCGAGTGCTGAAAATCCACGCCGTCCACGATGCCCACCGGGCGTGCCGTGATGAAGTTGCCGGAAATCACCCGCACCGTCGAGCCCGCCATGGGCGTGTTGGGCAGGCCCTGGCTGAAAGCCGCTTCGATCTCGTAGCGCAGCTGGCCGGCGGCCTCTTGGGCACAGTCCAGGGCCACGCTGTCGGTGATGCGAATGCCATGCGAGTATTGCGGCGTGTGGCCTTTGGCGGCCAGTTGCTCGTTCACCTGGGGCCGAAAACCGTGCACCAGCACGATCTTGACGCCCATGCTCTGGATCAGTGCCAGATCTTGTGCCAAGTTGTGCAGCTTGCCCGC
This sequence comes from Limnohabitans sp., assembly GCF_044361985.1. Lineage (GTDB taxonomy): Bacteria > Pseudomonadota > Gammaproteobacteria > Burkholderiales > Burkholderiaceae_C > Limnohabitans_A. Next base: position 1,843 of record NZ_JBIKHV010000006.1, read on the forward strand.
CGCAATGGCCTCGCCCGCAATGCCCACGACAAAGGTTTTGCCCCGGTGCATATGGATGTAAGGCGCCACCGACCGGAACCAGGGCACGAAAGTGAAGTTGAAGACTGTTGGCATGGGCGGTGGTGTCAAGGCTTGAGCAAATGAAGTTGGCCGGGCGGCAGCAGACGCGTAAAGTCGCGGTCGAATGTGCAGAGTGTCTCACCGGATTGCATCACCATGGCCGCAATCCAGGCGTCGGTGATCAAGTTCCCACTGGCTTGTTGCGTCAGACACACTTGGCGCAGGTTGGCCCAAGTGGCCCCATGGGGCTGGAACTGCAAACCAGGGCAACTGAGCAAGCTGTCCACAAAGTCGATCAGGTCTTGCAGCGGATCGATTTCCCGAAAAATTTTGGGGTTCGTGGTGATGCGCAAAAAACCGGTCACCACGGTGCCCAGCAGCATCAGGCTGGCGCGACCGCTGGCGGCTTGAATCACCGCATCGTCCAGCCAGGCGCGGGCAGGCAAGTGATGGGGGTGGTCGGGCCTGAACGCCGCCACCAGCACGTTCACGTCAGGCGTCATGACAGTTTTTGCACATTCATGCCCGCGTCCATCGCGTCGTACAGAGATTGGTTGCTGCTCGGGTCAATGCCCGGTTGCAGGCCACCACGGGCTTTGGAAACTGGCAACTTGGGAATCACGATGGGTGCCGTCGGCATGTCTTGCCGCACATAAGTTGACAGCAGCTCGCGCACCTTGGCGCTCAGCGAGGTGCCTTCCTGGATCGCCTTGATGCGCGCTTGTTTGACAAGGTTTTCGTCCAACGAAATGGTCAAATTGGTCATGATGAAACTCCCCGGAAAAGTTCACGTGAATGAGTGTAGCACGTGAATGTGTGACGTGGGATAATCGGGCGGTGACTGAGCCAGCAACACCCACCCCCCTCCAAATCGAGTTCCCCGAAGGCCTGCCGGTCTCTGCCCGCCGGGGTGAAATCATGGCCGCCATGGACCAGCACCAGGTCATCATCGTGTGCGGTGAAACCGGCTCGGGCAAGACCACGCAGCTGCCCAAAATCGCGCTTTCGCTCGGTCGTGGGCGGCTGAACGCCAAGCCTGGCGAGCGCGCCCGCATGATTGGTCACACCCAACCGCGCCGCATTGCCGCCAGCTCGGTGGCCAAGCGCATTGCCGAAGAATTGAAGACCCCGCTGGGCGAGGTGGTCGGCTTCAAGGTGCGCTTTCAGGACCGTTTGAGCAAAAACGCTTCGGTCAAGCTGATGACTGACGGCATTTTGCTGGCCGAAACCCAGACCGATCCGCTGCTGCAGGCCTACGACACCATCATCATCGACGAGGCGCACGAACGCAGCCTGAACATCGACTTTTTGCTGGGCTACCTCCGCCAAATTTTGCCGCGCCGCCCTGACCTCAAGATTGTGGTGACCTCGGCCACGATCGACGCCGACCGCTTTGCCAAGCACTTTGCCTCCCGCCACGGCCCGGCCCCGGTCATCATGGTCTCGGGCCGCACCTTTCCGGTGGAGCAGCGCTACCGCCCGTTTGAAGAATCGCGTGAATACGGCCTGAATGACGCCATTGCCGATGGTGTGGACGAGCTTTGGCTGGGCGGGGCGGGGGGCGACATCCTGATCTTTTTGCCCGGTGAACGCGAAATCCGCGAAGCCGCCGACCACCTGCGCAAACACCTGTCGCACCAGCCGCTGACACGCAACGCCGAAGTGCTGCCGCTGTTTGCCCGCCTGTCGCAGGCCGAGCAAGACCAGATTTTTGAAGCATCGAATGGCCGCCGCATCGTGCTGGCCACCAACGTGGCCGAAACCTCGCTCACAGTGCCTGGCATTCGCTACGTGATCGACGCCGGCACCGCCCGCGTCAAGCGCTACAGCCTGCGCAGCAAGGTCGAGCAGCTCATGGTCGAGCCGATCAGCCAGGCTGCTGCCAACCAGCGCGCAGGCCGCTGCGGCCGGGTGGCCGACGGCATTTGCATTCGCCTGTACGACGACAAGGACTTTGCGGGCCGCCCGCGCTTCACCGACCCGGAAATCTTGCGTTCCTCGCTGGCTGGCGTGATCTTGCGCATGAAGTCGCTGCACCTGGGTGTGGTCGAAGACTTTCCGTTCATCGAAGCGCCCTCCAAACGCGCCATCACTGACGGCTACCAGCTGCTGGCCGAGCTGGGCGCGGTAGACGACGACAACGAGCTCACGCCGATCGGCAAAGAGCTGGCCCGCTTGCCGCTCGACCCGCGTGTGGGCCGCATGATTTTGGAAGCGCGGCACCGCGAAGCGCTGGACGAAGTGCTCATCATCGCCAGTGCCATGTCGGTGCAGGATGTGCGCGACCGCCCCATGGACTTGCAGGCCCAGGCCGACCAGCAGCACGCCAAGTTTGACGACGACAAAAGTGAATTCACCGGCCACCTGAAGCTGTGGAAATGGCTTCACGATGCCCGTGGCGGCCATGATGCGGCCCACAAACTCAGCAACCGCCAATACGAACAACTGCTGCGCCAAAACTTTGTCAACATTCGCCGCGTGCGCGAGTGGCGCGACACGCACACCCAACTGCTCACGGTGGTGGCCGAGCACCGCTGGCGCATCAACACCCAGCCTGCGAGTTACGAGCAACTGCACCTGTCCATGCTGGCGGGCCTGCTGGGCAACGTGGGCTACAAGCTTGAGGACGAAGACGTCTATCTGGGCGCACGCGGCATCAAGTTTTACAAGCACCCTGGCGCACACCTGTCCAAAAAGCCGGGCCGCTGGATCGTGGTGGCCGAACTGGTGGAAACCACACGCCTGTTTGGCCGGGGCATTGCCGCCATCGAGCCGCAGTGGCTGGAGCAAGTTGGCGCGCACCTTTTAAAGAAGCAGCTGCTCGACCCGCATTGGGAAAAGAAAACGGCCGAAGTGGTGGCGCTGGAGCGGGCCACGCTGTATGGCCTGGTGGTCTACAGCGGGCGGCGCACGCCCTACAGCCGGGTGGACATGCACGGCGCGCGTGAGATCTTCATTCGCGAAGCGCTGGTGGGCGATCAGTGGGAGACCAAGCTGCCTTTTTTGGCGGCCAACCACAAGATGATCGCCAAAGTCGAAGAGCTGGAGCACAAGTCGCGCAGGCAAGACGTGCTGGTGGACGACGAGCTGATTTATGCCTTTTACGACCAGCAGATTCCGCCCGATGTGTGCAGCGGTCGCCTGCTGGAAAACTGGTACCGCAACGAGAGTGTCAAGCAACCGCGCCTGTTGTTGCTGACCCGCGAAGAACTGATGCGCCACGAAGCCGCAGGCATCACCACGCTGGCCTTTCCCAAGCAAATCCGTTTGGGCGGCACCGACTGCAGCGCCACTTATTTGCACCAACCGGGCGACGCCCGCGATGGCGTCACCGTGACGGTGCCGCTGTTTGTGTTGAACCAAGTCAGCGAAGACCGTTGCGAATGGCTGGTGCCCGGCTTGCTCAAAGACAAGATCCAGGCTTTGCTAAAAAGTCTGCCGCAGCGCCCGCGCAGCCGTTTTGTGCCGCTGCCCGAATCGGCCACGCGCATGGCCACCGAGCTGTCGGTGCCCGAGCTGTTTGGCGCCGGCGCATTGACCGATGTGCTGCTCAAAAAAGTGCGTGACGAAACCAGCCTCGACATCAAGCGAGGGGACTTCAAACACGAGATGCTCAGCCCGCATTTGTTCATGAACCTGTGCGTGGTGGATGAACACGGCCGCCAACTGGGCATGGGCCGCAACCTGGGTGCCCTGAAGGGCGAGCTGGGCGCCAAAGCCCGCGGCGCCTTCCAGGCGCTGGCGCAGCTGAAGGTGGCTGCAGCGCCCCCGTCTGCTGCTGTCGCAGCCAGCGCTTCGACCAACGCGCCAACTGTCGTACCAGACGCCAATCGCAACAACGCCGCCCCAGCCAAAGCCGCTGCCGCCCCAAAACCCTTGGCTCTGCAGCGCTACACCAGCTGGACTTTTGGCGAACTGCCCGAGCTGATGGAAATCAGCAAAGGTGGCCAGACCTTGATCGGTTTTCCGGCCTTGGTGGACATGGGCGACGCCGTCAGCATCGAGGTGTTTGACGAACCCGATGTGGCGGCCAGCAAAAACCGCGCGGGCCTCCGCCGCCTGTTTGCGCTGCAGATCAAGGACGCGCTCAAGTACCTTGAGAAAAACATCCCCGATGTGCAAAAAATGGCCGTGACCTACATGCTCGTCGGGCGGTTGTCTGACGGGACAGGCGGTGGCACCGCCGACGAGCTGAAAAACCAGATCATCGACGTGGCACTCGACCGTGCCTTTTTGCTCGACCCGCTGCCTAACGACGAGATCACTTTCAAGCGCCGCATCGAAGAAGGCCGGGGCCGCCTGACTTTGATCGCCAACGAAGTGGCCCGGCTGGCGGGCGCCATCTTGCTGGAATTTGGCACGGCCACCCGCAAGATCAAAGACACCAAAAACGCACCTGAAGCCACCGCAGACTGTACCCAGCAACTGCAACGCCTGATGCCCAAAAACTTCTTGGCCGCCACCCCGTGGCTGCAGCTGCAGCACTGCGCCCGCTACCTCAAAGCCGTGACCCTGCGCCTGGATAAATACCGCGCCGATCCCACCCGCGACGCCCTGCGCATGGCCGAACTCAAGCCGCAAGAACAACGCTATTGGCGTCTGGTGGCCGAACGCAAAGGCGCCCAAGACGCCCGCATGCTGGAGTTCCGCTGGCTATTGGAAGAACTGCGCGTAAGCTTCTTTGCGCAAGAACTGCGCACGCCGCAGCCGGTCAGCATCAAGCGGCTGGAGAAGGCTTGGGGGCAGTTGAATTATTGAGTGATGGGACACTGTGTCGGCGCCGGTCCAACGTGGTCCACGGGGGTGCGGCGTCAACAAACTCAGCTCTGCATCGGCTTTGCCACCAGCTTCACCCCCAGCGCCGTGCAAACGCGTGCAATCGTGTCAAAGCGCGGATGCGATGTGGGCCGCAGAGCTTTATAAAGCGCTTCTCGGGTCAGGCCCGAGGCGCGGGCCACTTCGGTCATGCCGCGTGCACGGGCGATGGTGCCCAGTGCGTGGGTCAGCTCGCCGGGGTCATTTTCTTCCAGCACCAGCGTCAGGTAGTTGGCCACATCCTCGTCGGTCTTGATGTATTCGGCCATGTCGAAGTCGGGCAGGTCGGCAGCTTTGATTTTTTTGGTCATGGTCAATCACTCCGTGAGGGTTAGGCTCAATGCAATGGCGCGGGCGATGTCGTCAGATTGTGTGGACTTGTCTCCACCACCCAGCATCACGATCAATACGCCGCCTTGCTTCACGTAATACATGCGCCAGCCAGGGCCAAAAAATTCGCGCATTTCACTAACGCCTTCCCCCACAGGGGCCACATCGCCCAGCAGGCCACGTTGGACTTTTTCAAGCCTACGGGCCAATCGGATGCGTGTCATGTCGTCCCTGCGGCTGGCCAGCCACTCATCAAACTCGGGCATGCGTTTAATCGTGTACATAATGATTGTAATCAGTTGTTCACACTTCGCAAGTGTATTGGGTATTCAATTGCTTCTAGCAGGGATCTAGGCGTGGGCCATATTGATGTAGCTATTAAATACTATTTTTAATTAATTCAATTAAAAATAGATTTTTTTGGAGTGAGTCATGGCGTTGGTTCTGAACACCAGTGCGTCTACCTTGCGCAAACGGGAGATCGGCGAAAAGCGTCTCAGTGGCCTATCGGTTATGCCCATGGCTGGGTCGTCATGAAACCCGCCGTGAACCGCTGTGGTGCCCCACTCAGGCAAACTACCCACCTTCGTTCACCTTCCCAGCCGCTGATCGACCTTTTGTCGACCGTTGGGGCGCCTCAATTCCCCTGGAACCACAGCATGGAAATCAAAGTCAATTTTCTCGACAAACTGCGCCTGGAGGCCAAGTTTGACGACTTCACCGTGCTGGCCGATCAGCCCATTCGCTACAAGGGCGATGGCTCGGCGCCGGGGCCCTTTGATTATTTTTTGGCGTCCTCGGCTTTGTGTGCAGCGTATTTTGTGAAGCTGTATTGCGAGACGCGCGGCATTGCCACCGAGCACATCCGCCTGTCGCAAAACAATATCGTGGACCCTGACAACCGTTACCTGCAGACCATCAAGATTCAGGTGGAGTTGCCGGCCGACATGTCCGACAAAGACCGCCAAGGCATCTTGCGGTCCATCGACCGCTGCACGGTCAAAAAAGCCATTCAAGCCGGGCCGGTGTTTGTGGTGGAGGCGGTGGACAACCTGGATGCCGATGCGCAGGCCTTGCTCACCCTCAACCCCGATGCGCAAGCGCAGACCCGCATCGCGGGCAAGGACTTGCCGCTTGAGCAGACCATCGCCAACATGACGGCGGTGTTGGCTAACTTGGGCATCAAGATCGAGATCGCGTCTTGGCGCAACCTGGTGCCCAACGTCTGGTCGCTGCACATCCGCGACGCGCATTCACCGATGTGCTTCACCAACGGCAAGGGCTCGAGCAAAGAGAGCGCCTTGGCCTCGGCGCTGGGTGAATACATCGAGCGGCTGAACAACAACCATTTTTACGCGGGCGTGTTTTTTGGCGAAGACATCGCGCAAGCCGACTTCGTACACGACCCCCGGGAGCGTTGGTTCCAGCCGGGCAAGCGCGACGCGCTGCCCAAAGGCTTGTTGGACGCGCACTGCTTGAGCATTTACAACCCCGATGGCGAGCTGCGCGCCTCGCACCTGTTCGACACTAACTCGGGCAACACCCAGCGCGGAATTTGTGCGCTGCCCTATGTGCGCCAGTCCGACGGTGAGGTGGTGTACTTCCCCTCCAACCTGGTAGAAAACCTGTTTGTGAGCAACGGCATGAGCGCGGGCAACACCTTGGTTGAAGCGCAGGTGCAGTGCCTGTCCGAAATTTTTGAGCGGGCCGTCAAGCGCGAGATTCTGGAAGGCGAAATGGCCTTGCCCGATGTGCCACCAGCTGTGTTGGCCCAATACCCCGGTATCGTGGCTGGCATCGAGGCTTTGGAGGCGCAGGGCTTCCCGGTCTTGGTCAAAGACGCATCGCTGGGCGGTGTGTACCCGGTGATGTGCGTGACCCTGATGAACCCACGCACGGGCGGTGTGTTCGCCTCCTTTGGCGCCCACCCCAGGCTGGAGGTGGCACTGGAGCGCAGCCTGACCGAGCTGCTGCAGGGGCGCAGTTTTGAGGGCTTGAACGACTTGCCCGCGCCCACCTTCATCAGCAACGCCGTGACCGAGCCCAACAACTTTGTGGAGCACTTTATCGACTCCAGCGGCATCGTGTCGTGGCGGTTTTTCAGCGCCCAGGCCGACCACGAATTTGTGGAGTGGGACTTTGCCGGACAAGGCGAAGACGCCACCGCGCAAGAGGCCGCTACGCTGTTCGGCATCTTGCAGGCCATGGGCAAAGAGGCCTATGTGACAGTGCACGACCAACTGGGCGCCACCGCTTGCCGCATCTTGGTGCCAGGCTATTCCGAGGTGTACCCGGTCGACGACCTGATTTGGGACAACACCAACAAAGCGCTCTTGTTCCGCGCCGATGTGCTCAACCTGCACCGTTTGGACGACGAGGCTTTAGAGGCTTTGTTGGACCGATTGGAGAACAACGAGCTCGACGACTACCTCGACATCGCCACGCTGATCGGCATCGAGTTTGACGACAACACGGTGTGGGGCCAGTTGACGGTGATGGAGCTGAAGCTTTTGATCCACCTGGCTTTGCAGCAGCTGGAAGAGGCCCACGAACTGGTGGGCGCTTTCTTGCAATACAACGACAACACGGTGGAGCGCCGCTTGTTTTACCAAGCCTTGAACGTGGTGCTCGAGGTGACGCTGGGCGAGGATTTGGCCTTGGCGGATTACGCCGTCAACTTTCGGCGCATGTTCGGCGATGAGCGCATGGACGCGGCTATGGGCTCGGTGGACGGCAGCGTGCGTTTTCATGGCCTCACGCCCACCAGCCTCAAGCTGGAAACCCTGGACCGGCATCAGCGCTTGCTTGACAGTTACAAAAAACTGCACTCGGCGCGGGCGGGTGTGGCCGCGAAGCGGGCCTTGGTTTGAACCTGCCAAGCTGGCAGCGGCCAGTCGGGTTAAAACCTCACTGTCATGCGCTCACCATTTGCCCGATGCGCCGCCACCGCCAAACCCGCCGCCGCCCCCCTTGAAACCACCACCGGGCCCACCCCCCAGACCACCGCGCCCGCCAAAACGGGCGCGCAGCATTCCGGCAATGCCGACCCAGGTGGTCAGTAGGGTGATAAAGGCCGCCGTCAATGCCAAGGACAGGATGCCCAGCATGAACCAGGTGAAAGCGCCGACGATGGCAGCGGTCATGACCGCGCCGGGAAATCGCCCCAGCACGGCTCGCAACACAAAGCCGAGCAGTGCGCCCGCCACAATGATCCAGGTGATGTCACTGAAAGGGTCAGCAGACTGGCCCACGGAGGGTGCGGGCAGGGGCTCACCATCGACCACGCCCATCATGCGCTGCACCCCTGCCGCGATGCCGCCTGCAAAGTTTTGCTGCCGAAAACTGGGCGTGATGACTTCTTCGATGATGCGTTTGCTGGTGGCATCGGTCAGCGCGCCTTCCAGCCCGTAGCCCACCTCAATGCGCACGGCCCGGTCGTTTTTAGCCACCACCAAAATCGCACCGTCGTCCACTTTTTTGCGGCCCAGTTTCCATTGTTCGGCCACGCGCAGTGCGTATTGCTCGATGGTTTCGGGCTGTGTGCTGGGCACGAGCAACACCGCCAGTTGGCTGCCTTTGCGGGCTTCAAATGCGGCCAATTCTTGCTCGATGTTTTTTTGCTGCTCTTCGCTCAGAGTGTTGGTCTGGTCAATGACATGGCCGGTCAAGGGCGGCACAGCCACTGGTTGCGGCACAGCTTGTGCCAACTTGGGTGGGGGTGGGGGCGGGGTCTGCGCGCTGCAAAGCGGCCCACCCAGCAATGCGCTGAGCAGTAACAAACCGTGAGCGGCCTGCCGCCAATAGATCACTTTGGTGCACCTAGGGCAGGTGCCATGGGTTTGGTCGCAGGCCCAAATTCAACGACAGGGGGTTTCGAAATGGCTTGTTCGTTTTCTACCGTGAAGTTGGGCTTTTCCTTGTAGCCCAGCGCCCAGGCGGTCAGGTTGGAGGGGAAAGAATGCACCGTCACGTTGTAATTTTTCACCGCTGTGATGTAACGGTTGCGTGCCACGGCAATGCGATTTTCTGTGCCTTCGAGTTGGGCTTGCAGGTCAATGAATCCCTGGTTGGCGCGCAGGGCGGGGTAGTTTTCTGCCACCACCAGTAAGCGAGACAATGAGCCCGACAGGTCTTTTTGGGCCTGCTGAAATTTCTGGAAGGCTTGCGGGTCGTTCACCAATTCGGGCGTGGCCTGAATCGACGTGGCTTTGGCCCGCGCCTCCACAACGGCTTGCAGGGTGTTTCGCTCAAAGTCGGCCTGACCTTGCACCACGTTCACCAGATTGGGAATCAAGTCGGCACGGCGTTGGTATTGGCTGAGCACCTCGGACCAACTGGCCTTGATCTGCTCGCTGCCACTTTGAAAGCGGTTGTAGCCACAACCCGTCAGGCTCAGGGTGGCGGCCACCAAAAGCAGGGCGATCCATCGGTGCAATGCAGATGTCATGACTGATCTTTCGGGGTGAGTAACAGGCTTTCAATAACTGGCCCTCGATCAGGGTATGCAATTCAAAGTCAAAACACTGTGCGCTAACAGACATGCTCAGGGATACGATCAGGGACACGCTCAAGAATACTGTCAAGACCACGCGCAGGGACATGGTCAGTTGGAGCACAGACACGAGGGGCTTGCGTTTGAACAATGGCGCTTTCCATAGCACTTGAGTTCAAGCCATGAAAACAGACAAACAACTGCAAAAAGACGTGATGGCCGAGCTGTCATGGGAGCCTTCCATCAATGCGGCACACATCGGGGTCGAGGTCGAGCAAGGCGTGGTGACGCTGTCCGGGCATGTCGACAACCTCACCCAGAAGTGGACGGCCGAGCGTGTGGTCAAACGTGTCGGAGGTGTGCGTGCCGTAGCGTTTGACCTGGCGGTGAATCTGGCCGACTCTGACAAACGCAACGACACCGACATTGCCCTGTCAGCCATCAACACCTTGGATTACGCCAGCTCGATCCCCAAGGGGATGATTCACGTCACTGTTGAGGATGGTGTGGTGACCATGCGCGGAGAGGTCTCCTGGGATTTCGAACGTCAGGCTGCCGAGTCCATGCTTCGGGGGCTGCACGGGGTGCGCAATGTGATCAACCTGGTCTCGATCAAACCCAGGGTGAGCCTGACCGCTGTCAAAGCTGAAATCGAGGCCGCCCTCAAGCGCCGTGCTTACCTGGACGCACAAGAGATCAATGTCACGGTAGAGGGCGACGCCATCACCCTCGGTGGCAAAGTGCACAGCTGGACCGAAAAGAACCTGGCCATCCATTCCGCATGGAGCACACCGGGCGTGCGTTCGGTGATCGACAAGACAGTGATTGTTTGAGCGCCCTGTTGGCTGAGGCTTCGGCCAACAGCGGGGCTGGTTCGCTTCTAAGTGGGAGGTTTAGTTTGTTAATCGTGCAGGCTTGACCAGCTCGATTTCGAACTTGGCTTCATACGGTGGCACATGGCACTCCACGATATCGTCTGGGGCCACAGCCAACTGCACCCCCACCACATCGGCATGCACGGGCAAACGGGTGGTGCATCGGTTTGCCAAGCACACCAGCTTGATGCAGGCAGGTTTTTTTTGCAATAAATATGGCAAGACCTTCAGCACCGAATGGCCGGTGTACAACACATCGTCGACCAACAAAACGGTGTGGCCCGTCAAGTCCAGTGCGGCATGTTGCGCTTGCTCGGTCAGCAGGGTGTCGGGGTGCAGTAAGCGCAAGTCGTCTGCATAGCGTTTAACGAGCAGGTCCAGCCGAAGTGGAGGTTTGAGGCCATGCAAACGCACCATGCGCTCCGTCAGCATGTCGCCCAAGGGTGCGCCTCGCCGCAACACGCCGACTACGGCCACAGGCTTGTCGCCAGGGAGCAATGCCATCGTTTGCCTGGCCATGTTGTCCATCACCACATTCAACTCGGCGGTGTTGTAAAGGCAGATCCTTGATTCGGTGGAGGTGTTCATGCGCGCAGGCCCTTTGAGCATGGGGTGTTGAGGTGCCGCGACATCGGGCACTTGGTCTTTTTACAAAAATTCTTGCCGTGCTTGTTTGATCTGTGTCGTGAAAAAGGCTGGTTGAGCTGGCGTGGTGAGAGCAGGGCTGATGCCCAAGTGACCTGGGTCAGTTCGTTGTCACTTTAGGATCGGGGCATCGAAAGGCGTTTGATGTCCCAAGCTCTGTCTGCATCGTTTAGGCGTTTGGCCTTGTCGAACCTTCTGGCCCAGTTGGCTGAGCAACTGAGCCTGGCCGCAGTGCCCATCGTGGCTGTGCTGCTGCTGAAGGCCGGGCCGGGCGAGATCGGATTTCTCGCGGCCATTCAGTCACTGCCGTTTTTGCTGTTGTCCATGCCTTTGGGTTTGTTGGCCGATCGCACCTCGCGCACGCGCTTGATGGCATGGGCAGAGGCTCTGCGCGCACTGGCCTTGCTGTTGTTGTTGGCACTCATCCTCTCAGGCCATGTGTCGATCACGGCCTTGGCGGTCATTGGTTTTTTGGCGGCGGTGGGCACGGTGGCTTTCAGCGTGGCGGCACCTTCGCTCGTGCCTGCGTTGGTGCAGGTCGATGGTTTGGCGCAGGCCAACGGCCGACTGGAGCTGGCGCGCAGTGCGGCGTTTGCCGCAGGGCCAGCCCTGGCTGGGGCCTTGATCGCTTGGACCGGCGCGTCAGCGGCGTTTGTCTTGTCGGGCATGCTGTCGGTGGCGGCGGTACTTTGTTTGCGGGGTATCCGTGAGCCTGTGCGTGCGGCGATGCCCGCGCGCCATCCTTTGCTGGAGCTGCAGGATGGGGCCAGATGGGTATGGCAAAGTGATTTGCTGCGGCCCATCGTGTATTGCTCAATCGCCTGGAACATCTCGTGGTTCATGCTGCAGGCAGCCTATGTGCCGTATGCGATCAATGAGCTGGGGCTGGACGCCAGTGGCGTGGGCGTCACGCTGGCCTGCTATGGCGTGGGCATGATCGTGGGGGCCTTGCTGGCGCCGCGGGTGGTGGGCTGGTTGCCGTTTGGCCAGGCGATTTTGCTGGGGCCGTATTGCTCGGTGTTGGCATCGTTCACGATGGCCATGACCTTGTTCTGGCCACACGGCTGGCTGGCCGCGCTGTCGTACTTTTTGTTCGGTGCGGGGCCGATCATTTGGACCATCACATCGACCACCTTGCGCCAGACCGTCACGCCACGCGCCATGATCGGGCGGGTCACGTCCATCAACATCGTGGTCAGCACAGGTGCCCGTCCGCTGGGTGCAGCGCTGGGCGGCGTGTTGGGGGTGAACTTTCCGGCCTCGGTCAGCCTGTGGTGTGTGGTGTTGGGCTTTTGCCTGCAGGCGTTGTTTATTGGCGCGTCCAAGGTGCGCACCCTCAAGCGCCTGCCCGATCCGCTGCCAGACTGAGCTGCGGGGGCAGCGCAGACCCGGCGATCAGCGCGGCAGCGTCATCAAGGGGATGTCTTTGGCCACCGCCAGTTTGTCCAGCTGCGCTCGTGTTTGGCTGGCTAAAAAGGCCTCAATGGCTTGGCGGGTGCTTGGCTTGAAAAGGTCTTTGACCGGATGCGAAAGCTGGACGCCAGCGGCTTCGCACAGGCTGGCGGCAAAGTGTGGCTCGAGTGCAGCCACAGCCACGCGGCCGTTTTTGCAGGCGTACATGCGGTAACCCGCGTGCGCGCCGCCCACCGCACCTTCGGGTGTGGTCATGCGCAGCTGGCGGGGCAGTGCCAGCCAGGCAGCGGCATCCGACAAGGCCACCTCGTGGCGTGAGCCTTTGCCCGTGGTCTTGAGCGAGATCAGCGCCTTGAGTGTGGCTTCGCTGGCCATGAGCGCGCCGCCCATGTCGGCAAACAAACTCGGGGGCAAGTCCATGCCGGTGACCAGGCCCACCTCGGCCTGGTAGGTCAGATCATGGCCAGGAATTTCGGCCAGCGCACCTGGGGCGCCCACCACTTCGATCAGGCTGAGCGCGGGGTATGGCTTGTGCAGGGCTTTCCAGTTCAGGCCGAGTTTGGTCAGGGCCGATGGCCGAAAAGAGGTCAGCAAAATGTCGGTGGTGGGCAGCAGTTTGTGCAGGGCCGCCTGGCCAGCTGCTGTCTTGAGGTCCAGGGTTTTGTGCTTGATGCCTTGGTGCATCAAGTCGTAACCGCTGGGCGTGTAATGCTGCATCGGGTCGCCGCTGGGCGGGTTGATCTTGGTGCAGCTAGCGCCCATCTGTGCCAGTCGCATCAGGGCCGCAGGGCCGGGCAGGTTCAGGGCCAGGCTGACGATGCGCACACCGCGCAGGGGTTTGGAGGGTGACATGCAAGGGCCTTTGAGTCAGGACGTCACCGCGCTGTGCCGTGACGTTTCAAACCGCATTATGGGCAAGGCCCTGACGCCGCTCTGTCGCCAGGGTGGCGGGGGAGGGGTGTCGAGGTGGATGGGTCTGATGGCTTCGTCGAGGAAGCGCTTCATTCACCAAAATTCAGCGGCAAGCCCACATAGTTTTCGGCCATGGTGCGCGAGCCCGCTTCGCTGTGGATCAGGTAGTCCAGTTCAGCGTCCTGAAATTTCTGACCGATGTCGCCGTTCTCAGGAAAGTGGTGCATCAAGCTGGTGAACCACCAGCTGAAGCGTTCGGCACGCCAGATGCGGCGCAGGCAGCGTTCTGAATAGTTGTCGATGCCGGCTTCGGTTTTGTTTTGGTAAAACTCGATCAAAGCGTTGGACAGGTATTTCACATCGGTCGCCGCCAGGTTCAGGCCTTTGGCGCCAGTGGGTGGCACGATGTGGGCGGCGTCACCGGCCAGGAACATGCGGCCAAAGCGCATGGGCTCGGTGACAAAGCTGCGCAGTGGGGCAATGCTTTTCTCGATGCTCGGCCCCGTCACCAGATGTTCGCGGGCTTCGGGGTCCAGCCGATGGCGCAACTCAGCCCAGAAGGCATCGTCAGACCATTGCTCGACTTTGTCGGTCAATGGCACTTGCAGGTAATAGCGGCTGCGTGTGGCGCTGCGCTGCGAGCACAGGGCAAAGCCCCGGGTGCTGTTGGCGTAAATCAGTTCGTGGTGCACGGGCGGTGTGTCTGACAAAACGCCGAGCCAGCCGAAGGGGTAGACCTTTTCATATTCCTTGATCGCACTTTGCGGGGCACTTGCGCGGCACACGCCATGAAAGCCGTCGCAGCCTGCAATGAAATCACAATCGATGGTGTGCTGCTGGCCATCTTTTTCATAGCTGACGCGGGGCTTGGCGGTGTCAAACCCATGCACTTGCACGTTGTGGGCTTCGTAGACCGTTGGCAAGCCCGCCGCTTGGCGTGCGTCCATCAGGTCGCGGGTCACCTCCGTCTGGCCATAGACCATGACGTTTTTCCCACCTGTGAGTTGGTTCATGTCGATGCGGTGGCGTGCGCCCTTGAACAGCAGGTCAAAGCCGCCGTGGACCAGGCCTTCCTTGTGCATGCGTCCACCCACTCCGGCTTCGTCGAGCAAGTCCATGCTGACTTGTTCGAGCACGCCTGCACGTATGCGCGAGAGCACGTAATCGCCACTTTGGCGCTCCACGATGACGGCATCAATGCCCGCTTTGTGCAGCAGTTGCCCGAGCAACAGGCCTGAGGGGCCAGCGCCAACTATGGCGACCTGGGTGCGGGTGGTGGTCATGGGCGGGTTCCTGGTTGCGTTCATTTTCAATACTGCAAGCTTAGGCGCGTAGCTTTAAACGTGGCAAAAGTTTGTTCGAGTTTGTGCGATTGATCAATAACTTGTGCGATCATCGCGCAAATTGATGCAGCTTGAAAGATCCGACCATGCCCATTGCCAAAGCAGATTTCATTGAAGGCCTGGCCAAAGGCTTAGCTGTGCTGGAGGCTTTTGACACCGATCGCCAACGGCTGAACGCCACCCTGGCTGCTCAGCGCACCGGCATCACCCGCGCTGCGGCTCGGCGGCATTTGCTGACGCTGGCCGAGCTGGGTTATCTGGAGACCGATGGCAGCCATTACTGGTTGTCGGCCAGGGTGCTGCGATTTGCCGGCAGTTACATGGCGACCTCGCGGCTACCGCGTTCGTTGCAGCCCACCCTCAACCGCCTTGCGCAGCAAACGCAGGCAGCTTTCAGCGCCGTGGTGCTGGACGGAGGGGAGGGCGTGATCGTGGCGCGCAGTGCGGGCTCAGCCGATCCGGTGCGGCATCTGGCGTATGGCTTGCACCTGGGAGCACGTTTGCCCGCGCACACCACCTCCACAGGGCGGGTGCTTTTGGCCAATTTGCCCAAGGCCGAATTCAACACTTGGCTCAAGGGGCGCACGTTGGCCCGTATCACGCCGCAGACCGAAGTGGGCACCGGCAAATTCAAGGCCTTGATTGATCAGGTGCGGCGCGACGACCACTGCCTGGCCCGCGATGCACACGAGTTGGGCATCCACGCCCTGGCTGTGCCCTTGCGCAACATGCAAGGCCAAACACTGGCTGCGCTGAATGTGGTGGGCAGTGCCGATCAATTGTCCGATGCGGCCGTGCAGCGCAAGTGGTTGCCCTTGCTGCTGGATGCCGCACGCGAGTTGCGGCCTTTGTTGTGAACTGGTAAAGCCGCTTCAAGTTTGCATGCGCAAATTGAACTGCCTGACACCCAATTCGTCCATTTGTCGCTGCTCGTGTCCCTGATGGCCAGTCCAAATTCCCCCACCCGTGGCCACCCCAAATTCCCCCAGGCAGCGCAGCCAGATTATGACGTTTCCAGATTGACGACCAAGCGTGCCGCCGCCTCCTTGAGCCTGTAGCTCTTGCCCTCAAACTCCAGCATCACGCAGCGGTGCATCAACCTGTCAAGAATCGTGCTGGCCATGGTCATATCCCCCAGATATTTGCCCCAGTCCTGCACCACCCTGTTGGATGTCACTACTAAGGCGCGGCGCAGCTTGTAGCGCTGGTGCACGATGGCCTGCAACACCTCTGCCGCCTCCGCCGTGATACGCCTGGCCAGAAACAAATCGTCCACGATCAGCAAATCCGGCTTCACCCACTCTCGCAGCATGCACGCCCTGTCCTGGCTGCCCGCCAGCGCATACCGCGCAAACTCGGTGTCCGCTTCCAAATACCGCACCTCATAGCCCTGCAGCGTCGCCTGGTATGCCAGCGCCTTGGCCACATGGCTCTTGCCTGTGCCCGGTTTGCCCACGATCAAGGCGTTGGCCCCCTCGGTGATGAACTTCAAGGTGTGCAACTCAAAGCACGCGGCGCGGGGTATCTTGGGGTTAAAGCGCCAGTCCAAGTCCGCCAATGAGGCCCGCTCATCGAGCCCCGAGCGCTTGTATCGGCGATCCAGCAGCACCGACCTGCGCCGCTCCAACTCGTCTTGCAGCAAGGCGGCAAAGGTCTCCAGGAACGGCTCCTGGCTGGCCTAGGCCTGCATGGCCCGGGTGGTCAGCGTTTGCTGCATGCCCGACAAGCGCAGCTGGCGCAAAGCGTTGTCGATCTCGGTCATGTTCATGCCTGACCTCCTGCTGTGTCATCCATGGCTTTGGCCACCACCGCGCTGGCGACCAGGGCCGCGTGGGTGAATAAATCCGCATACTCCTCGGCCTGGCGAATGAGCTCATGCTGCTGGGCCAGAGAGTCTTCGTGGACAAGGCCACAGGTAACACCACCACCACCGCCACCGCCACCACCACCGGCATGGTTATTGGTTGATGCCTCGTGCATGGCCGCCATGGCGTCTGCAAACAAACGCTCGGCCAAGGCCTTGACATGTTTGTAGCTGTAGACCCCTTGCTCCAAGGCCTGGGCGCAGGCGCTGTCAACGCAGACCGCCGGGTAGCGTTTGGTCAAACCCACGATGCCCCAGAGCTTTCTTTGGCCCACCCGACCCTCGGCTGTAAACATCAGCTCACACAGTCGGCTGGCATGCTCTCCAATTTGCCCTGCTTGGCGCAAGATTTGTCGTGTCTCGCGCGACGGGTTGAACACCCGCTCGTCTACGGGCAACACCACAGAGCCTGGCCGCTCGGCTTTGGCATGGGTGCGTAGTAAAGCGCCTTGCAGATCTCGGATCTCGATACGCCGCTCAAAGATGCGCACCAGCACTTTGGAGCCTATGGCCGCAGGGCGTGCGGCGTAGCTGCTGTGATCGACCCGCACGCAACTGTCATCGCACACGGTACGGGCCTGCTGACTGAAGTACTGCATGCCCAGCAGGGGCAGGGGCAAGAGGTGCGCGCGTTCGGCCTCGAACATGGCCTGCACCTGTTGGCGCTCAGTTCCGTGGATGCGTTTAGAGGCCCAATTTGTTTCCCAATGCTCTAGGAACTCGTTCTGTGCCTCAATTGTTTCAAAGCGCTTGCCCTTCAAGGCGGTGGCCTGGGTGTGGCCGATGGCGTGCTCGACTGTGCCCTTGCGGTTAGGGTCGCGCACGCGGGCCGGGTCGGCCAGGACGCCGTAGTGCGCCAAGGTGGCTGCGTACACGGGGTTCAACTCAGGCTCGTACAGGTCGGGCTTGAGCATGCCCTCCTTGAGATTGTCTAAAACGACGTACTGGGTGCAGCCGCCAAAGTAGCGAAACGCCTGCTCGTGCAACTGAGCCCAAACGTGTTGGCCGGACTTCCAGACCACTCGGCGGAAACTGCGCCGGGAGTGGCGCAATGTGGCGACAAACAAGCGGGGCTTCTTGTAGCGCTCGGTGCCTGGCACCAGCGTGGGTGCCCCTTCACCGTAATCGACCTGCATCTCTTCGCCAGGCACAAAGGACAGGCGGTCAAACTGTTCGGGCTCTTTGTGGCGCAGCTTGGCGGCAAAGCGTTTGACGGAGTTGTAGGCGGCGGTGAAACCGTGCGAGTCGACCAAGTCCTGGTAGATGGCTGTGGCGTTGCGGCGAAGGCGCAGTTGGGCCTCAATGAACTCACGGTGGACTTCGCACAGGCTGGTAGAAATGGACGCGGGAGCCGGTGGCCAGGGTGGGGGAGTTTGAGTGGCTACAAGCCCAGCATCGGTATTGGGGTCCGGGTCTGAGCCGGCAGCCACCCCGGGGGAATTTGAAATCTCGGCCAGCCAGCGGGTGCGATAACTTCGCACGGTTTTGCGGTCGATGCCGGTGATGCGGGCGATCTCGCGCCGGGGGGTGTTGCGCTCTAGCAGGGTGTAGACGGTAGCGCGTTGGTTGGGTTTCAAGACATTCACTCCTTGGCCTTCCTTCGAGGAGGGCCAGAACATGCGTCCTGCCAACAGGTGCCGACGGTGTCGGCTTTGAACCCCTGTCCCCGATCAATTCAGGTGGGGGATTTTGAAGTGGCCATAAGTGGGGGAATTTGGGTGGCCATCAGGGCTCGTGTTGTTGCTGGTCACGCCGGACAGCCTGCAGGTCTTGCTCTTCCAGGGCGCGCATTTTCTGCAATTCAATTTCAGCGAGAACGCGTTTTTTGCGAAAACTCACCACCAGAGTTTCAGCCCTGCTGATGTCTAGCACCACACGTTGCTGCAGGTTGAGCAGCTGGGCCATGAATTGACGCTGGTTCATGCTGGCTTGCATGCCCTGGAACTCGCTCTGGGGTTGTTGTTCTTTCAGGCGGTATTCGTCGTTGTTGCCGCCGACCGAAAACTGACCATCGGGGTGCGGGCCGAATCGTGGTCGGTTTGCAGGGTGCGCTGGATTTCGAGCGTGGTGGCGAATTGGCGAAAACCTGAACGAGCTCTATGCGTACATAACCCGCAGGCTTTTCCACATCAATGCCCACAATGATTTGACTGCGCTCGAAGAAGTCAAAACCCTGATCAAGGACATCTCGCAGGCTTGGCAAACCCTGCCCAGTTTGCTGTCTGAAACCAGCCGCAGGGCGCATTACGCCAACTGACCGGGAGGCTGGGCTGTGTGGTCTGCCCGACAGGGATCGAACCTGTGACCCACAGCTTAGAAGGCTGTTGCTCTATCCAACTGAGCTACGGGCAGATGCGAGAAACAAAAAAGGCCCTGAGGGGCCTTTTTCATGGGTGCGTTCCAGAGAACTTTTTTGCTTGGAAACCCTGATGCGAACCTTGAGGGTAATGGTCGGAGCGGCGGGATTCGAACTCGCGACCCTCTGCTCCCAAAGCAGATGCGCTACCAGGCTGCGCTACGCTCCGACAATCAATATTCTAACCCTCAAACCGATGCTTTTCTGGCTGAGTGGAAAAAAGTCTGTTGCCCCTTTTCAGCGTTTTTTGTACTGACCAGCACCAAATAGAGCTTGTCGGGCTTTGTCGTCGGTCAAAGGCTTTCGGGCATCGGCCAGTACCAGCAGGGCTTTTTGAACAGCAGGGCGTTCGCCCATCCGGTCGAACCAGATTTTCAGGTTGGGGTAGTCTGCCCAGTCAATACCCTGGTTTTGCCAACTGCGCAACCAAGGGAAGATGGCCATGTCGGCAATCGAGTAGTCACCCCCTGCAATCCATTGACGAGCCTTGAGTTGCCTGTCTAAAACGCCGTACAGCCGTTTCGCTTCGTTGGTGTAACGGGTGACGGCGTAGTCGATTTTTTCGGGCGCATAGATCCGGAAGTGGTGGGCTTGACCCAGCATTGGGCCAAGGCCGCCCATCTGAAACATGAGCCATTGCAGCACCTCATATTTGGCGCGGTCGGATTCAGGCAAAAAACGCCCGGTTTTGGCCGCCAGGTAAAGCATGATCGCGCCCGACTCGAACAGTGAAATCGGTTGCCCATCGGGCCCTTCGGAGTCGACCAGTGCCGGAACCTTGTTGTTGGGACTGATTTTGAGAAACTTTGGTTTGAATTGATCGCCTTGGCCAATGTTCACGGCATGCACCTTGTAGGGCAGACCGCACTCCTCCAGGAGGATGTGGATTTTGTGACCGTTGGGGGTGGGCCAGGTGTACAGGTCGATCATGGCGTGCGTTTCTATGGTTGGGGCTGGGTGGTAAAGCATCTAAAAAAACGGCCTGCGTTGAGCAGGCCGTTTTGATGGGGCATGGGGCTTTAGCTGCCGCGTGTGACGGGCATGTTGACTTCGCCCGGAATGGCCAGTTGCTTGGCCAGTTCCAGTTTGGCCAGCGAGTTGCGGTGCACTTCGTCCGGACCATCGGCCAGACGCAAGGTGCGCTGATGCGCGTAAGCATAAGCCAGCGGGAAGTCTTGCGATACGCCGCCGCCGCCATGCGCCTGGATGGCCCAGTCGATGATTTGGCAGGCCATGTTGGGGGCCACGATCTTGATCATGGCAATCTCGGCCTTGGCCACTTTGTTGCCCGCAGTGTCCATCATGTAAGCGGCTTTGAGCGTCAGCAAGCGGGCTTGCTCGATCATGCAACGCGACTCGGCGATGCGCTCTTGCCAGACTGTTTGGCGAGCCACTTCACGGCCAAAAGCCACGCGGGTGTTGAGGCGATGGCACATCAATTCCAGCGCGCGCTCGGCGATGCCGATGGTGCGCATGCAGTGGTGAATGCGGCCAGGGCCAAGGCGACCTTGTGCAATTTCAAAGCCGCGACCTTCGCCGAGCAAAATGTTTTCGGCTGGAACGCGCACATTCTTGAGCACAACTTCCATGTGGCCGTGCGGGGCATCATCGTAGCCAAACACCGACAGCGCACGCACGACGGTAATGCCAGGCGCATTGGCGGGCACCACGATCATGGATTGCTGTTGGTGGCGACCGGCATCGGGATTGGTCTTGCCCATCACGATGTACACCAAGCAGCGTGGGTCACCGGCACCAGACGACCACCACTTGCGGCCGTTGATGACGTAGTCACTGCTTTCACGCCGAATTTCACACTCGATGTTGGTGGCATCTGACGAGGCCACATCGGGCTCGGTCATCAGGAATGCCGAGCGGATTTCGCCGCGCAGCAGGGGCTCCAGCCACTCGTCTTTCAGTTGTTCGCTGGCGTAACGCTCGAGCGTTTCCATGTTGCCGGTGTCAGGCGCCGAGCAGTTGAAAATTTCTGCTGCAAACGGCACTCGGCCCATGATTTCGCACAGGGGGGCGTATTCGAGGTTGGACAATCCCTGTGGTGCACGCGTTGACTTGGGCAAAAACAGGTTCCAAAGTCCGGCAGCTCTGGCCTTGGGTTTGAGCTCTTCGACAATTTTGGTCGGGACCCAGGCGTTGCCCTTGGCACGGTTTTCGGCAATTTCCTCAAAGAACCTCGCTTCGTTGGGATAAATGTGTTCGTCCATGAAAGCCAGCAAGCGGGCCTGCATGTCTTTGACCTTGGGGGTGTATTCAAAATCCATGGTCTGTCTCCTTGAGTTGAGGGTGATATTCTTGAGGGGGAAAAGGGGTCAGGCTTTGCAGGCAAAGCGCCAGGCCAGTTCGGCCATGGGCTTGGCACCAGCGCCCGATGTTTTCGCCTGGTCGCTGGATGCTGTGCCGTCTTCGACACGTTTGGCGATGCCTTGCAAAATGGCCGCAATGCGGAACATGTTGTAGGCGAGGTAAAAGTTCCAGTCTTTGGCCAATGCCTCGGGTGTGGTGAAGCCTGTGCGTTCGCAATAGCGGGCGATGTATTGCGCCTCGGATGGAATGCCCAAAGCCACCAAATTCAGCCCGCCAATGCCTCGGAAGGTGCCCGGACTGATGTGCCAGGCCATGCAGTGGTAGCTGAAGTCGGCCAGTGGGTGGCCCAAAGTGGACAACTCCCAGTCGAGCACGGCCAGCACGCGTGCTTCAGTCGGGTGGAACATGAGGTTGTCCAAGCGGTAGTCGCCATGCACGATGCTCACCAAAGAGTCGTCTTTTGCGCTGTCCGGAATGTTTTGCGGCAGCCACGAGATCAACTGGTCCATCTCCGGGATCGGCTGTGTCATGGAGGCTACATATTGCTTGCTCCAGCGGCCGATCTGGCGTTCGATGTAATTGCCGGGTTTGCCGAAGCTGGCCAAGCCACACTCGGCAAAATTGACTTTGTGCAACGCAGCCAGCACCCGGTTCATCTCGTCATAGATGGCGTCGCGCTCAGCCTGACGCATGCCGGGCAAGGATTGGTCCCAAAGGACGCGGCCTTGCACAAACTCCATGACGTAAAAGGCGCGGCCAATGATGGATTCGTCTTCGCACAACACATGCATTTCGGCCACAGGCACATCGGTGCCGTGCAGGCCCTTCATGACGGCAAATTCGCGCTCAATGGCGTGGGCTGAAGGCAGCAGTTTGGCCACTGGGCCGGGCTTGGCCCGCATCACGTATTGACGCGATGGGGTGATGAGTTTGTAGGTGGGGTTGGACTGCCCGCCCTTGAACATTTCCACGCTCAATGGGCCGGAAAATCCAGGCAATCTGGTGTTGAGCCAGTTTTCCAGGGCAGAAATGTCGAAGGCGTGGGTGCCGGTGACAGGCCGAGTCCCCACGAAATGGTCAAAAGCACTCATGAGGTCACCCGAAGGATTTTTTTGCCCGCTGTCGTCAGCGGGGATGGCTGTAGGCGGTGGCGTGTCAGTGGTCGGCGTTCACTATGAGCAGCAACGAATCGCGGTCCAGCACCACCAGGCCACCGGGCTCGATGCGGATGATTTGTTCGCGCTCCATTTGCTTGAGTTCCTGGTTGACCCGCTGGCGCGAAGCCCCCAGCAGTTGCGCCAACTCTTCTTGCGCCAATTGCAAGCTGATGCGTATCGCTTTGGCATCCGACAAACTCGGCACACCATAACTGCGCAACAAGTGGTTCAGCTGTTTGGCCAGTCGCGCACGCAAGGGCAGCGTGTTGAGGTCTTCCACCAAGCCGTAAAGTTGCCGAATCCGACGGGACTGCAGGCGCAGCATGGCTTCGTAAAACTCGACATGCTGTGACAGAATTTTCTTGAAGTCGGCTTTGGCCACATTCAAGGTGGTGGTGTCCCCGTGTGCATAGCAATCGTGCGTGCGCCTGTCTCCGTCGAAGATCGACACATCGCCGAACCAGATGCCTGGCTCCACGTAGGTCAGCGTGATCTGTTTGCCCGACACCGAGGTCGAGCTCACGCGCACGGCGCCCTTGGCACAGGCGATCCATTGCTCGGGCGGATCCCCCCGAGCAGCGAGCATATCGCCGTCCTTGTGACGTTTGACGTAAGCGCATCGAAGTATGTCGTGACGAAGTGAAGGGGAAAGGGTTGAGAACCAGCGACCACCATTGATCGCTTCTCTTTCCTCCATTGTCAGAATCGGTTCGTCCATGCTCTGTCCTTTGAGTGACTGGTGATCGGATTTTTGTCGCCTGGGGGACCAGTCGGCTTATTCGTATTGGGGTTTTTGCTTGTTCAAAAACGCGGCAATGCCAACGCCAGCGTTGTTGTGGTGCAGGTTTTTAACAAATTGATCGCGCTCACGTGCCAGCTGGGCATTCAGCGTGCTGCCATCGGCGTCCGACAACAATTCCTTGATGCTGGCCAGCGCGTTGGGCGCCCGGGCGTTGAGTTGCTCACACAATTGCAAAGCTTGCTGCAGAGCTTGTCCGGCATCAGCGAGGCGGTTGACCACGCCCAATTGCTGTAAGCGTTCTGCCCCGATGCGCTCACCGCACATCAGCAACTCGGTGGCCAGTTGGCGCGGCACCGAGCGTGAAAGGCTCCAGCTGGCGCCCCCGTCGGGGGACAGCGCGATGCTGCTGTAGGCCATGACGAACACGCTGTTGCGAGCGGCCACGATCATGTCGCAGGCCAGCGCCAGCGAAAAACCAGCACCGGCCGCAGGCCCTTCCACGGCGGCGATCACGGGCTTTGGAAAGGTGCGGATCGCTTCGATCCAGTTGTGCAGGCCTTCAATGCTTTGCGCCTGGTGCTCAGGGGGCAGTTGACGGTTGTTTTGCAAGCGTTGCAAGTTGCCGCCTGCGCTGAAAATGCTGTTCGCACCGGTGATGACCACGCTGCGCACATCCGGACTGGACTCGGCCACGCTCAAGGCTTCGACCCCTGCAGCGTACATTTCTGGGCCTAAGGCGTTGCGAAACTCGGGGTTGCTCAAGGTCAGGATCAGGGTCTGGCCTTCGCTGGTGCTGATCAGTTGTGCAGTCATTTATTCAATCAGTTGGGGACAGAGCTGAAGATCTGTCCCACAAAGTCATTAAATCGGAACAGAGCTGAAGATCTGTCCCACAAAGTCATCAAATCGGGACAGCGCTGAAGATCTGTCCCGCAAAGTCATCATTCTTCGGTGTGCATCAAGGACAAGCCAATCGCCCCACGGCGGCGCAACCAAGGGCTGGGGCGGTAACGCATGTCGCCATACACCGTCTGCAGGTTGAACAGAACCTCGAGCACGTTGGTGGGGCCATAGTGGTTGCCCATGGCCAATGGGCCCAGCGGGTAGGCCAGGCCCAGGGTGACTGCAGTTTCCAGGTCTTCTGGTGAGCAAATGCGTTGCTGGCAAATGTCGGATGCGATGTTGACGATGGTGGCGACCACGCGTTGGGTGACAAAGCCACCGCTGTCGCGGATCACTGAGACGGCTTTGCCATCGCGCGCAAACAGGGCATGTGCGGCGTCCCGCATGTCGCTTCGGGTGGCCGGGTTGGTGGCCAGCACGCGTCGCTTGGTGGCAGCATCGTCAATCAGCATGTCGATGCCCACGGTGCGTGCCGGGTCCAGCCGTTCGACCACGGCCACGGTGGTGATGTCAAAGCCCAGCGGGGCGACGAGGGTGAGCGCATGGGGGGAGGGCGATGCACCGCTTTCGATGTGTGCACCCAGCTCTTTGAGCAGTTGCAACAGATCCATGCGGCGCGCGGCGCGTGGCGAGACCCACACAGGCGGCATGTTGTCCACCACGGGCACTGCCGGTTCGGCAGGCAACTGGGCCACGCCATCGGTGTATTTGTAAAAGCCTTCGCCGACTTTTTTGCCCACGATCCCACCTGCTAATCGCTGCGCGGTGATCACATTGGGACGGTAGCGCGGTTCTTCGTAATATTGGTGGTAAATCGCTTCGATGACATGGTGCGAAACATCCAGTGCCGTCAGGTCAAACAGCTCGAAAGGGCCAAGCTTGAATCCGACCTGATCGCGCAGGATGCGGTCGATGGTGGCGAAATCGGCAATGCCCTCGCTCACGATGCGCAGGGCTTCCGTGCCATAGCCGCGACCGGCATGGTTGACGATGAAGCCCGGCGTGTCTTGCGCCTGCACAGGGGTGTGGCCCATCTGGCGGGCAAAGTCTGACAAACGCTGGCAAACCGCGGCCTCGGTTTTGAGTCCGGCGATGACCTCAACCACTTTCATCAGGGGCACAGGGTTGAAAAAGTGGTAACCCGCAAATTGCTGAGGGCGCTGAAGCGCTGCTGCAATCGCGGTGACCGAGAGCGAAGACGTGTTGGTCACCAGCACAGCTGTGGGGGCCAGGATTTTTTCCAGATCCGTGAACAGGCTTTTCTTGACGTCGAGCTTTTCCACAATGGCTTCGACCACCAATTCACAGTCAGCCAGGTCTTGCATGCTGGAAGCACCCAGTAAACGGCTTTTGTGACCTGACACGGCTTCGGCAGTCAGTCGGCCTTTTTCCTGCAATTTGTCCCATTGCAGAAAGACAGCATCGTGCGCTTTCTGGATGGCTTCAGCCTGGGTGTCATAAAGCCAGACTTGGCTGCCCGCTTGGGCTGCAATTTGGGCGATGCCCCGGCCCATGGCGCCGGCGCCAATGATGGCCACTTTGGAAAATGCGAGAGTCATATTGCGTCAAACAAATGGGGAATAAATGGCAAGTCAACCAATCGGTGCAGGATTGGCTTTGGCCGGTCTAAGAGCGCCTCGCCCCTGAAAGATCAAGAATGATTATCGCCTCAGTTCGTGCGTGCAAGTGGGCGCCGAAAGCGGGCGAGTAGCGCAGACGCAGTGCTTATTCGGGGGTGTGAGGAGCATATGGCGGTGCATAAAGCGACTGGTTGTGAGCACGCTCAGCGCCGAACCTGCAGGGCGCCCGGGTTGACGATGTTGGTGGGAGTTCCTTTGATGAAGTTCACCACGTTGTCAAAAGCAGCACTGAAGTAAAGTTCGTAGCTGTTCTTTTCGACGTACCCGATGTGGGGCGTGCAGATGCAGTTTTCCAGGCGCAGCAGCGCAGAGCCTTGCAAAATGGGTTCGGATTCGAACACGTCAATGGCCGCCAAACCGGGCCGGCCACGGTTCAGGGCGCCAATCAAGGCATTGGGCTCGATCAATTCAGCGCGGGACGTGTTCACGAACAGCGCCGACGGCTTCATGCGGCCCAGGTCTTCGGTGGTGACGATGCCCAGGGTGGTGTCGCTGAAGCGCAGATGAAGCGATAACACATCGGATTGTTCAAAAAATGAGGCCCGACTGGGGGCAGTTCGGTAGCCACTCTGGCTGGCTTTGGTGCGAGATTCATCGCTGCCCCAAACCACGACATCCATGCCAAAGGCCTTGCCGTACCCCGCCACCAACTGCCCAATTTTTCCGAACCCCCAGATGCCCAGGGTTTTGCCGTGGAGGACGGTGCCCAAGCCAAAGTTGGTGGGCATGGAGCCCGCCTTCAATCCCGATTGCTGCCAAGCACCGTGCTTGAGGTTGCCAATGTACTGCGGCAGTCGCCTAACGGAAGCCATGATCAAGGCCCAGGTCAGTTCGGCAGGCGCTATGGGCGAGCCCACACCCTCTGCGACAGCCACACCACGTTCTGTGCACGCCGCCAAATCGATGTGACCGCCCACGCGGCCCGTTTGGGCAATCAGTTTCAAGCGAGGGAGTTTTTCGATCACAGCACGCGTCAGATGGGTGCGTTCACGGATCAAAACGATGATGTCTGCGTCCTTCAAACGCACAGACAACTGGCCAATGCCTTTCACGGTATTGGTATAAACCTTGGCCGGAAAATTCTCGAGTTTGGCTGCGCAGTCGAGTTTACGCACAGCGTCTTGGTAGTCGTCAAGGATCACAATGTTCATTCCTCCATTGTGCCTTGGCGCGGCGACCAAGCGGGGTCGCCGGGGCTGCATTTCAGATCAAATTCGGACTTGGGCGGCCTCAAGTGCCGCCAGTCGGTCCAGTTCGGCGCAGACATCGGCCATGCGGCCTGAAATGACCATGCGCCCAGCCCCTTGGGTGCGTTGACCGTTTTCGCTGACCCGCAAGACGCGCAAGGCGGGCTTGGCAGAAGCAGCCTGGAAACGGTGCGGTGGGGTGATGGTTTTTTGACCCAAGGCTGCGCAAGCTGGCCTGCGCGTGGCCCAGATTGGGCGCAAGTAGGCGTTAGAGCGTTGCGCTTTGGCGACCGGAGTCAACGTGCGAGTGGCACGGGTGAAGCCTTGAAAAAGACCTGAAAGAGCGAGCAGAGCGATTCCCATGTGAAACCTTTCAAAAGCATGGAGGTTGGACACAGGCAGGATTGCTGAAAAGGCTTGTTGCATCAGGGCTGACAAAAATGATTCCGTCAGCGCCCGCCACCTGGTGCAACAAGCAGGTGCGTTACATCAAAAGCGTGTTGCGGATCAGTCCCACGGCCAGGCCTTCGATGTCAAAAGGCTCGTCTGGGTTGACCACAATGGTTTGGTAATCGGGGTTTTCGGGCAGCAATTCGATGCCAGTGGCTGTTTTGCGCAGGCGTTTGACCGTGACCTCATCCCCGAGTCGGGCCACAACGATTTGACCATTGCGAACTTCTTTGGTCGATTTCACGGCCAGCAGGTCGCCATCCATGATGCCCGCATCGCGCATGGACATGCCCCGAACGCGCAGCAGATAGTCAGGTTGCTCGGTGAACAAGGTGCTTTCGACTTGGTAGGTCCGGTCGACGTGTTCCTGCGCCAAAATAGGCGAGCCTGCGGCAACGCGGCCAATCAAGGGCAGACTCAATTGGCCCAAGCCTGGCAGGGTGAGGCTTAACATATCAGACGGGGTACGCAGACTGCTGCGGTGGCTGCCTTTGAGCCGGATGCCACGTGAGGTGCCACTGACCAGTTCGATCGCGCCTTTGCGGGCCAGGGCTTTGAGGTGCTCTTCGGCGGCGTTGGCTGACTTGAACCCCAGCACGTTGGCAATTTCGGCACGTGTGGGTGGCGCACCGGTGTTGGCGATGGTGTTCTGGATCAACTCCAGAATCTCTTGCTGACGGGCGGTGAGTTTGGGGCTGTCGGTCATGAGGGTTTCCTTTAAAAGGACGGGTGAACTGTTTTTTCATCCAGTGACTGTATTTTTAACCAGTTTTCTGGCTTGCGCAAGGGTTTGAGATGAAAGAAGTTGAAAAAATAGTGGTTTTGGGCACAGGGGGCACGATTGCGGGGACGGCTGCTCAGGCTTCTGACCATGTGGGCTACACCTCTGCACAGTTGGGCGTAGAACAGTTGCTGGCGGTGCTGCCCGGCTTGCCTCGGGTGTTGTCCGGCCGAAGCCTGGTGATGGAACAGGTGGCCCAACTGGACAGCAAGGACATGGATGTGGCCACTTGGCAAGCGCTGGCTGAACGGTGTGCGCATTGGCTGTCTCAGCCGGATGTGCACAGTGTGGTGGTGACCCATGGCACCGACACCCTTGAGGAAACTGCCTGGTTTTTACAAGCGGTTTTGCAGCCTGCCAAGTCCCTGGTTCTGACCTGCGCCATGCGTCCGGCCACGGCCTTGGGCGCCGATGGGCCCCAAAATTTGATGGACGCCTTGGCTGTGGCTGGCGATGCACCCCGTGCAGGGACCTGGGTGGTGTGCGCAGGCAATATCCACAGTGCCCGGCAGGTGCAAAAGGTACACCCTTATCGCCTAGATGCCTTCAGTTCCGGTGACGCCGGTCCGGTGGGTTGGGTCGAAGACGGGCGTGTACGCTGGTCGGCATGGGCTGAGGCGCCGAGGCCAGAAGCGCTAAGGCCAGCGGCTTCATGTCTTGCACTGGTTCTGCAAACTCCGAGTGCCCAATGGCCTCGGGTAGAGGTGTTGCTGAGCCATGCGTGCGCCAGCCGTCAAATGGTGGACGCGTTGGTGCAATCCGGCGTGCAGGGTTTGGTGGTCGCTGGGACGGGCAATGGCAGCTTGCATTCGGCTCTGGAAGCCGGTTTGCAGGAGGCTGTCAGGCAAGGGGTTCAGGTCCGCCTCAGCACCCGGTGCATGACTGGTCAGATCGTGGGCACAGCATTGCCTTGGCCGGACGTCGAAGGGCTCAGTCCGGTCAAGGCGCGCATCAGCTTGTTACTCAGCTTGATGGGTGCTCGTGACGGGGGTCTGAATCAGGGGTAATGAGTGCGGGAGCTTCAGGGGCTGATTATTCAGACAGTGCCGCAAAAGCGCGGGTGGTGATGTCTTCCACGCTGCCGGTGCCGCTGATGGCACGGTACTTGGGTGCAGTGCCTGCATCGGCTTTGGCCCAGTTGGCGTAGTAGTCCACCAAGGGGCGGGTCTGGGCGCTGTAAACATCCAGACGTTTTTTCACGGTTTCTTCTTGGTCATCGGCCCGTTGTACCAGCGGTTCACCGGTCACATCGTCCACGCCTTGCACTTTGGGTGGGTTGAACTTGACGTGGTAAGTGCGGCCCGAAGCGGGATGCGAGCGGCGGCCACTCATGCGTTCGATGATGGCGTCAAAAGGCACATCGATTTCAAGCACGTAGTCGAGCTTGACACCTGCGGCCTTCATCGCATCGGCTTGGGGAATGGTGCGCGGAAAACCGTCAAACAGGAACCCGTTGGCGCAATCGGCTTGGGCGATCCGTTCTTTGACCAGGTTGATGATCAGGTCATCGCTGACCAGACCACCTGATTCCATCACAGCTTTGGCTTGCAGACCCAGCGGTGTACCGGCCTTGACGGCGGCACGCAGCATGTCACCGGTAGAGATTTGAGGGATGTTGTATTTCTGGCAAATGAAAGTGGCTTGTGTGCCCTTGCCGGCACCAGGTGCGCCCAACAAAATCAGTCTCATGGGAAGGTCCTTATCGTTTGAATTCGTTTCAGTCAGACAGGCCTGACGCGTTCTTTTAAGATTATCACGCCAGCCTCAAAGTTGGCTTACGGTGTAAACCCCGGTTCTTAGCTCAGCAGTTGACGCACGCGCTCCAGGTCTTCAGGCGTGTCCACACCGGGTCCGGGCACCTCCGGGGTCACGTGAACGGCAATCTGGTGGCCGTGCCACAAGGCGCGCAATTGTTCCAGAGATTCCATCGTTTCAATGGGCGCGGGTGGCAAGCCCGGGAACAAAGCCAAAAAACCGACCCGGTAGCCATAAATGCCGATGTGGCGCAGCGGGGCGGGCGTGGGCAAGGCCGTGAAGCCTGCGGGCGTCTGGCCATCACGCCACCATGGAATGGGTGCACGGCTGAAGTAAAGCGCCATTTGGCGTGCGTCCATCACCACCTTGACCACGTTGGGGTTGCAAAACTCGGTCAGCGAGGTGATGGCATGGGCCGCCGTACTCATGCTGGCTTCGGGACGCTCGCTCAGCAAACGCGCCACTTCGTTGATGAGCGTTGGCGGCATCAAGGGCTCGTCCCCTTGCACATTGACCACCATGGCGTCGTCGGCCAAGCCCAGCAACTGGCAGGCCTCGGCCAGCCGATCGCTGCCGCTGACGTGGTCTTGCCGCGTCAAAAGAGCCTGAATGCCATGTTCCTTGCAGGCTTGCACAATGCGTGAATCATCGGCTGCCACCACCACCTGGCTGGCTTGGGACTGCAGGGCGCGCTGCGCCACGCGCACCACCATGGGCAGTCCGGCGATGTCGGCCAGGGGTTTGTTGGGCAGGCGGCTGGAGGCCATGCGCGCTGGGATCACCACCGTGAAGCCCTGCGGCTTTGTGGATTGACTCATGGGGTGTGACTCAGAGGGCTGGGCGCAAGGCCGCGAGTTTTTCGACTTCCTCGTCGGTCAGGGTGCGGGCTTCGTTTTCCAGCAGGATCGGAATGCCGTTGCGCACTGGATAAGCCAGGCGTGCGCTGCGCGACAGCAGTTCTTGCTGTTCCCGGTCAAAGTCGAGCGGGCCTTTGGTGACTGGGCAAACCAGTAATTCAAGCAATTTGGTGTCCATGGTGCCCATGATACCGGGCTGAAAGCCTGTGGGCATGCAGACCGGCCGTCTTTTGGCGTCAGTGTGGAACCAGCTGCCTGACCCGGCTGTCCAGTGCGGTCCAAAAGGCGGTTTCCGGCGTGATGACCAAAGGCACGGCCAAGGCGCCTGGTTCGTGGGGCCAGAGTTTGGCCGCGTCTTTTTCGGTGCACAGCCAGGTGCCATCGGGTTTCGGATGGGTTTTTCCTGTTGATTTTGCAACTGGCCAATCCAGGTAGTCGTGGTGGTCTGGCAGGGCGGTGGTGCTGACCAAAGTCAGGTCTGATTGGCGCAGCATCTCGAAAAATGCTTCAGGACGCGCCAGCCCTGCGACCGCGTGCAAGGGCTGGTTTTTCAGCGTGCTCAGCGGCACGTGCTGACCGTCCGCGCTCAAGGCGTAGTCAGCCAGTTGGCGTGTGGCGCGATACCCCTCAACAGGGTCTGCACCCGAAGCGCTGGGGCCTGTGTTCAGCACCCAGTCGACTGGCCGTGGCCAAGGCTCGCGCAAGGGCCCTGCGGGCAACAACCAGCCATTGCCAATGCCGCGTTCGTCCATCACACAAATTTCGATGTCACGCGCCAAGGCCAGGTGCTGCAAACCATCGTCACAAATCAGGATCTGCACATCGGGGTGTGCCTGCAGCAAGCCCAGCGCCGCATCGGCTCTGGCCTGGGCCACCCAAACCGGCACGCCGGTGGCTTGGTGAATCAGCAAGGGCTCGTCACCCACATCCAGGGCTGGGCTGTCATGCACCACGGCGCGGGCGTCCCGGGTCTGGCGCCCGTGGCCGCGCGAGATCACGCCGACGATAAACCCCTTGGCCAGCAAGTGTTTGGCCAAGGCGATGGTGACCGGTGTCTTGCCGGCGCCGCCCGCCACCACGTTGCCCACCACGATCACCAGGGCTGGAACACGTCGGATTTTGAAAAGGCCCGTGGCGAAGGCCATTCGCCGCACGGCCATGAGTGCGCCATAGACAACCGCCAGTGGGCGCAAGGCCCAGGCCAGGGGGCCGCGCTGCAGCCAGACTTGGGGCAGGTGTTGGTGAAGCCAGAACGAAAGCCGCATGCAGGTCAAAAGCTGGGGGCTTGGGCCGCCTGTGCAGCAAAGCTGATTTTGGACAAGCCGCTGCGGCGTGCCGCCTCGAGGGCGTTGATCACGCTCTGGTGCGCGGCCGAGGCGTCCGCACTGATGACCAGCATCGTGTCTTGCTGGGCCAGTGGGGTCAGCACGGCCACCAGCGCAGCGACCGAGCTGCCGCCGATCGGAGATTTGTTGACGGCATAGTCACCGCGTGAGGTGATCGTCAGGACGATTTGACGTGGACGCTGACTGGAGGCACTGGCATCGGCCACAGGCAAATTCAGATGGATCTCGGTCAGGCGAGACCAGGTGGTGGTCAGCATCAAGAAAATCAGCACGACCAGCAACACATCGATGAACGGGACCAGATTGATCTCGGGTTCTGGGGTCGGGGTGCTGGGTCTGAAGTTCACGTGCAACCTTTAAACGTGTTCACGGCGCATACGCAGCAGATGCCGGGCAAAGGCCTCGGCAGCGACTTCCATGGCCAGTACATGACGGTCCACCACGGCGCGAAAGTAGCGCCAAAACATCAGCGAAGGGATGGCCACGATCAAGCCGAATGCCGTGTTGTACAGCGCCACGGAGATGCCTTGTGCCAGCAGCGCTGGCTGGTTATTGGCCGCGGTATGGGCCCCAAAAATGTCGATCATGCCGACCACGGTCCCCAGTAAACCCAGCAAAGGGGCGGCAGATGCGATGGTCGCCAAGCTTGGCAAGTAGCGCTCCAACTGCTGAGCTGACTGGCGACCGGCCATTTGCATGCTGGACTGGAGATCTTCGCTGGAGGCTTTGGGGTTGTCTTGCAAACAGCGCAGTCCGCTGGCCAGAACGGGACCCATGGCCCCGGCCTGCTCCAGCGTCAGGATCATCTCCTGCGTGGGCATGCCGCGCTGTGTGGCCTCGATGGTTTGGGCAAGGATGTTGGCGGGCATGACCTTGGCGTCTTGCAACTGAACCCAGCGCTCCAGGATCAAGGCCAAGGCCAGAATGGAGCAAAGGATCAAAGGCCAAATGGGCCAACCGGCGGCTTGTATGATGCTCAGCAAGAAAATACCTTCCAGTTTTTGGGTCTTGAACGGACTTGATTATCGGTGAATGCCCAGACCCAACGAAGTGCATGGACCTGAGGCACCTCAACCCCCTTTATTTCTGTGGATAACTTTGTGAAGAACTTTGGCCGCTGCGCTGTTTCGCATACTCAGGTATATAAAAATATCTGAATATTTTACCCATCATTTTTAAATTCATGAATAAAATCAACGACTTGGAAATTTTCTTCATGGTTCGGTGCCTAACATTGGCCAAAAATCGAGCTGGGCTGCCCTTGTGGAGTACTTGCGGCCCTTTGACGTGGCTTTGACGCCTGAAAACCTCTTGAAACGCTGATGAAGCCTGCACCCGATGCCCTCCAATGACGATTTAAAGCCCCGCGCGTGGACAGTCTCTGCCTTGTGCCGCGCCGTGGCTGACACGCTGGACGCCCAATTCAACCCGGTCACTGTTCGTGGGGAAATTTCAGGGTTTTCGCGGGCTGCCAGCGGCCATTGTTATTTTTCTATCAAGGATGACACCGGGCAAATACGTTGCGCCATGTTTCGCAGGGCGGCCAGCTTGATGGACTTTGCCCCCCGCGATGGTGAATTGGTGGAAGTACGGGGGCGCTTGGGCGTGTACGAAGCTCGGGGCGACTTGCAAATGGTGGTTGAGTCGATGGCGCGGGCAGGGCAGGGTGTGCTGTTTGAGCAGTTTGTGCGCTTGAAGGCCAAGCTCGAGGCTGAGGGCCTGTTTGATCCCGCCCTCAAACGTGCTTTGCCTGCCGAGCCCAGAGCCATTGGCGTGGTCACTTCGCTGGGCGCAGCCGCCTGGCACGATGTGGTCACGGCCTTGCAGCGGCGCGTGCCCCATATTCCGGTGCTCATGGTGCCGGCCCTGGTGCAAGGCGCTGGGGCTGCTGCTACGCTGGTTCAAGCCTTGCAAAACATGTATGCCCTCACGGCAGAAGACAACCCGCTCAGCCCGCCTGTGGACGTGATCTTGCTGGTGCGCGGTGGCGGGTCGATGGAGGACCTGTGGGCTTTCAACGACGAAAACCTCGCCCGTTGCATCGCGCAAAGCCCCGTGCCGCTCATTTGCGGTTTGGGCCACGAGACCGACTTCACCATTGCCGATTTTGTGGCCGATGTGCGCGCCCCTACGCCCACCGCCGCCGCCGAGATGGCGGCGACCGCGCGGGGTGTCGGCCTCGAAGCCCTGTCCGTGCTGGAAGACCGGCTGACCCGGGGTTTGCAACGCCAGCAAGACCGGCAAGCCCAGCGCCTGGACAGCGTGGCGGCGCGGCTGGGTGTTGGCCTGGCCCGTCAGCAAGACCGCCAGTCCCAGCGGCTGAGTGCGGTTGCCGCCCGCCTGAGCCGCCCACAAGCCCTGTTGGGTCAGCACAGCCAGTGGCTGGACCGGCTGGCGAACGGTCTGCAAGCGGGTGCTCAAACCAGGCTGACCGAGGCGGGGCACAGGCTGGAGCGTCTGAGTGACCGACTGCGCTTCAACCAAGGCCAGCAGGTGCAGCAACGCGCTCAGCGTCTGGAGCGAGCCGCTTTGCGTTTGTCGTCGGTTGACCCGCACCGCGTGCTGGAGCGAGGTTATGCCTGGCTCAGCGATGAAAGTGGCCAGGCTCTGACCCACGCCACCCAGTTTCAGCCAGGCCAATTGGTCCGGGCGACCTTGGCCGACGGGGATGTGCCGTTGAAGGTTCTGGGCTGAGCAGGCCCCTGCGGTGGAATGCGGGTAGGCCGTCACGGGCTGGGCCCTGGGCACCTCATGAGGGCGTACCCAAAATCGGTGCCCAGGGCCCAGCCCATGACGGCGGTGGGTGGCTTGGACCTGGTGCTTGTGTTTTTTCAGTGACCTGCTGCGCCAAAGGGCGATCGCTCAACCCCTAAAATGCAGCGCTGAACCTTCAACTTGCAACAACAAAAGGACACCCTCATGGAACACACCTTGCCCGCACTGCCTTATGCCATCGACGCTTTGGCCCCTCACTACAGCCAAGAAACCTTGGAGTTTCACCACGGCAAGCACCACAACGCCTATGTGGTGAACCTGAACAACCTGCAAAAAGGCACGGAATTCGAGAGCCTGACGCTCGAAGAGATCATCAAGAAGTCCAGCGGTGGTGTCTACAACAACTCTGCCCAAATTTGGAACCACACCTTCTTTTGGAATTGCATGAAGCCCAACGGTGGTGGTGAGCCCACAGGTGCTTTGGCTACCGCCATCAACGCCAAGTTCGGCAGCTACGCCGCTTTCAAGGAAGCCTTCGTGAAGAGCGCTGTGGGCAATTTCGGTTCTGGCTGGACATGGCTGGTCAAGAAAGCCGACGGCTCGGTTGACATCGTCAACATGGGCGCCGCGGGTACCCCCCTGACCACTGGCGACACAGCCTTGCTGACCGTCGACGTGTGGGAACACGCTTACTACATTGACTACCGCAACATGCGTCCAAAGTTTGTCGAGACTTTCCTCGACAAGCTGGTGAACTGGTCGTTCGCCGAGAAAAACTTTGCCTGATCGAAGCTTTCCCCAAGTCAAAAAGCCCGCTGATGCGGGCTTTTTTATGGCAGTCGCACGAATGAGTGCTGAGGTGGCAAATCAGCGAATCATCATCCCGCCATCCGCCACGATGGTCTGGCCCGTCACGTACTGGCCTGCTGGGCTGGCCAAAAACACCGCGATGCCGCCAATGTCGTCCGGCTCGCCCATGCGGCGCAATGGGGCCTGGCTGTTGTACTTGGCGCTCAGCACCGGGTCTTCGTGCAGGGCCTTGGCAAAGTCGGTCTTGATCAGACCCGGCGCAATGCAATTGACCCGAATATTGTCTGGGCCCCATTCCACCGCCAGGTTGCGCGCCAGCTGCATGTCGGCCGCCTTAGACAGGTTGTAGGCGCCGATCACCGCCGAGCCGTGTAGCCCGCCGATCGACGACACCAGCACAATCGCCCCATTTTTTTGGGCCTTCATATCCGGGTAGACCATGTTGCACAGCCAGGTGTTGGACAACACGTTGTTGCGCATGACCTTGTCGAACACCTCATCGCTCATGCCTGTGGTCGGGCCGTAATAGGGGTTGGTCGCCGCGTTGCAGACCAGGATGTCGATGCCACCCCAGGCCGCATGGGTCTGAGCAATCAGCGCTTCAAGCTGGGCCTTGTTGGAGATGCTGGCGGCTATTGCCATCGCTTCGCCACCTTCGGCTTGAATCTCCTTGACCACCGCCTCGCAGGCGTCCAGCTTGCGGCTGGACACCACCACCTTGGCCCCCGCCTTGGCCAACTGGAGCGCGATGGAGCGGCCAATGCCCCGGCTGGAGCCGGTGACAACGGCCACTTGGCCTTTTAAATTGAACAAGGACATGACGAAGCCTCCTGATTGCATGTGCTTGGCAGTCTGCCCGAGACCGATGCAGGCGTCTGTCTTGCGGGCGTCAGGCAGGCGGCATCGCAGGGAGGGGATGGGTCACAATCGTTCCGAACGAGTGAACTTGGGAGGTGTGTGTGGAACAAGTGGATGCAGTGGTGATCGGAGCCGGCGTGATCGGTCTCGCCGTGGGGCGCGCGCTGGCGCTGGCGGGCCGTGAGGTGATGGTGCTTGAATCGGAAAACGCCATCGGCACCGGCACCAGTTCGCGCAACAGCGAGGTGATTCACGCAGGCATTTATTACGCTGCAGGTTCTCTCAAGGCGCGTTTGTGCGTGCAAGGCAAAGCCCTGCTTTACGCCTATTGCGCCGAGCGCGGTGTGGGGCACCAGCGCCTGGGCAAGCTGATCGTGGCCACCCGGCCCGAGCAGGTGCCCACGCTGGACAGCATTCTGGCCAAGGCGGCGGCCAACGGCGTGCACGACCTGCAAAAACTCAGCGCCGCCGAGGCCAAAGCGCTAGAACCTGCACTGGCCTGCGAAGCGGCACTGCTCTCGCCCAGTACGGGCGTGGTGGACAGCCATGGCCTCATGCTCGCCTTGCAAGGCGACATGGAAAACGCTGGTGGTTTGCTGGCGCTGGTCTCGCCGGTGCAGCACATTGGCCTCAAGCACGGTACCGTCACGCACCCGATCCGCGTGACCACCCAAGACGGCACCGAGCTGGCTTGCAAAGTGCTTGTCAATGCCGCAGGCCTGAACGCCGTAGCGCTAGCGCGGGCCATGGACGGACTGGACAATAGCGGGCTGCCGCAAGCACATTACGCCAAAGGCAACTACTTCACGCTGGCGGGCAAGGCCCCGTTTTCGCGCTTGATCTACCCCGTGCCCGAAGCGGCCGGGCTGGGCGTGCACCTGACGCTCGACCTGGGCGGTCAGGCCAAGTTCGGTCCTGATGTGCAGTGGGTGGACGAGCCCGCTGACCTGCAAGTTGAACCGCGCCGGGGCGATGCCTTTTATGCCGAGGTGCGCAAGTACTGGCCTGAGCTGGCGGACGGGGCTTTGCAGTCCGGCTACGCGGGCATGCGCCCCAAGATCAATGCCCCCCATGAAGCCGCAGCCGACTTCATGATCCAGGGCCCTGCTGACCACGGCGTGCCTGGTCTGGTTAATTTGCTGGGCATCGAATCACCAGGCCTGACCAGTTCGCTGGCCATTGCGGCCCATGTCAACCACCTGCTCCAAGAGACTGTCTGATGCACCCCTTTGATGAAGCCACGGCCTTGCAGGCCACAGCCCCCGGCCATTACGCCGGCGCCACCCACCCCGCCTACGCCAACATGGTGGGGCCTTTTGGCGGCACCACGGCAGCGCAGTTGCTCAATGCGGCGCTGCAGCACCCGGACAAACTGGGACAGCCGATTGCCTTGACGGTGAACTTTGCAGCGCCCGTGCAAGACGGCCCCATTGCGTTCATGGCGCGTGCCGTGCGCACCAACCGGTCCACCCAGCACTGGGCGATCGAAGCCAGCCAGGGTGACTCGGTGGTGGCGATGGCCACGGCCGTCTTTGCTGAAAGGCGCAGCACCTGGTCGGACACCGAGGCCGTGCCCCCGCCAGACATGCCACCCGCCGAAGCTTTGCAGCGGATGTTGCCCGGCCCTGACATGCCCGCATGGCCGCACCGCTATGACATGCGCTTTGCGCAAGGCGAATTCCCCGACCAGTTCGATGAGCAGGAGCAGCCACATTCACGTTCAAATTTGTGGGTGCGCGACGAGCCCGTGCGACCGCTGGATTTCGCTTCACTGGCCGCCATCAGCGACAGTTTTTTCCCGCGCATTTACATCCGCCGCCGCCGTCGTGCCTTGATTGGCACCGTTTCGATGACCACTTATTTCCACGCAGACCAGGCCATGCTGTCAGGCGTCGGCACTGCCCATGTGATGGCTACGGCCCGCGCACTCAATTACCGTAACGGCTACTTTGACCAAAGCGGTGAATTCTGGAGCGCCGAGGGCCAGTTGCTGGCCAGCGCCCATCAGGTGGTTTATTACAAGGAGTGAGCGCCTCAGCGCTTCATCTGCTGCAGTGCGCTCGCCACTTCGGTGACCAATGCGGGGCCTTTGTAGATGAGGCCCGTGTAAAGCTGCACCACGTCGGCGCCGGCCTCGATTTTGGCAATGGCGTCGTGGCCGCTCAGGATGCCGCCCACACCGATGATGGGAAAGTCTTTGCCCAGTGCAGCACGCAACTGACGGATCACGCGGTTGCTGCCTTCCAGCACCGGTGCGCCGGAGAGGCCACCCATTTCTTCGGCGTGTAACAGGCCGCTGACGGCATCGCGGGCCAGCGTGGTGTTGGTGGCGATCACGCCGTCCATGCCGTGTTTTTGCAGCGTTGCTGCGATCACGCCCACTTGGGTTTCGTCCAGGTCGGGCGCGATCTTCAGGAACATCGGCACATGCCGCCCATGTTCAGCCGCCAGCGCCTCTCGCCGCGCCACCAGGGCCGCCAGCAGGCCATCGAGCGCTTCGTCGCTTTGCAGGGCGCGCAGGTTCTTGGTGTTGGGGCTGGAGATGTTCACGGTCACGTAGTCGGCATGGGGGTAAACGCCTGCCAACGCGGTCAAATAATCGTCGGTGGCGTTTTCAATCGGTGTGGCGGCGTTCTTGCCGATGTTCAGGCCCAGCAAGCGACCGTTCTGGCGAAACTTGGAGCGTTTGACGTTGGCAATGAAGGCATCCAGCCCGTCGTTGTTGAAGCCCAGGCGGTTGATGAGGGCTTGCGCCTCGGGCAAGCGAAACATGCGCGGCTTGGGGTTACCTGGTTGCGCCTTGGGGGTGACCGTGCCCACTTCGACAAAACCAAAGCCCATGGCGCCCAGGCCGTCGATGCAGCGGGCGTTTTTGTCCAGACCCGCCGCCATGCCCACGCGGTTGGGGAATTGCAGACCCGCCAGCGTGATGGGATGGGCCACAAAGGGCTGGCGGTAGACGCGGTCCAGCGGGGTGTTCTGGGTTCGGGCGAGCCCCTCAATGGTCAGGTCGTGGGCCTCTTCGGGGTCCATCCTGAACAAAAACGAGCGGGCGAGGGCGTAAGGGATCAGGGACATTGGATAATTCCGGCCTGTAAGAGATGTCGAGGTGGCTTTGAAAACGTTGGCCCTGATTGTCTCAAACCCCAAAGCCCTTTCATTTCTTCACCCCCATAAGCCCGCATGACACAAGACGAACTCAAAGCCCTGGTGGGCCAAGCTGCCCTGAAATACGTTGTTCCCGGCGAAATCGTCGGCGTGGGCACGGGTTCCACGGTCAATAAATTCATCGATGCGCTGGCTACCATGAAAGACCAGATCAAGGGCGCGGTGTCCAGCTCCGAGGCCTCAACAGCGCGGCTGAAGGCCCTGGGTATTGCGGTCTTTGACAGCAACGATGTCGACAGCCTGTCGGTCTACATCGATGGTGCCGACGAAATCGACCACCAAGGCCACATGGTCAAGGGCGGTGGCGCGGCGCTCACCCGCGAAAAGATTGTGGCGGCCCAGTCCAGGCAGTTTGTCTGCATTGCCGATGAAAGCAAGCTGGTCGATGTGTTGGGGGCCTTTGCCTTGCCGGTGGAGGTGATCCCGATGGCAACCGCCCGCGTCATGCGCCAGTTTGCGGCCATGGGGGGAAGCGCAGCCGTGCGACTCAAAGATGGCCAGCCCCTGGTCACCGACAACGGTCAATTCATCTTGGATGTGAAGGGCCTGAAGATCACCGACCCCGTGGCGTTTGAAACCGAAGTCAGCCAGTGGCCTGGCGTGGTCACTGTGGGGGTTTTTGCCCACCAGAAGGCGCAAGTCTGTTTGCTCGGCACCTCTGAAGGGGTGAAGACTTTGACCTTTTGAAGTCAGCTAAGCCGCTTGCGCAACTCGGTCTTGAGCACTTTGCCGTAATTGTTCTTGGGCAGGCTGGCCACGATTTCGTAACGTTTGGGGCGCTTGAAGCGGGCAATCTCTTGCAGGCAAAGGGCGTCGAGCATGGCGGTGTCGAGCGCATGGCCTGTTTGCGGCACCACAAAGGCCACCACCACTTCACCCCATTCCGGGTCTGGCGCACCCACCACCGCCACTTCGGCCACGCCCGCTGCGTGCAGCAGCACTTCCTCGATCTCCCGGGGATAGATGTTGGAGCCACCGCTGATGATCATGTCTTTGCTGCGGTCTTTCAGGGTCAAAAAACCGTCAGCGTCCAGGCAGCCCATGTCGCCTGTGAACAGCCAGCCGCTCTGGATGGCGCTGGCCGTGGCTTCAGGGTTGCGCCAATACCCGGCCATGACGCTGTCGCCCTGGATCAGCACTTCACCCACCTCGCCCGTTGCCAAGTCTTGTCCTTGTGCATCGGTCACCCGGATACGCACGGGAGTTTGGGCCACGCCGACCGAGGCCAGCCGTTCCAGGTGAAGCGGGTGGGCGGTGTCTTGCAGGTGGTGCCGGGACAGCGCCGTGCCCACCATGGGGCTTTCGCCTTGGCCGTAAATTTGTACAAAGCACGGCCCCATCACG
This sequence comes from Limnohabitans sp., assembly GCF_044361985.1. Taxonomy (GTDB): domain Bacteria; phylum Pseudomonadota; class Gammaproteobacteria; order Burkholderiales; family Burkholderiaceae_C; genus Limnohabitans_A. The sequence goes on from NZ_JBIKHV010000006.1 coordinate 42,983, forward strand.
CGCAGTGCCCGCTGTATGTCGGCGGCATACATGGGTGCGCCGCCGTAGACCACGGTCTTGAAGGCTTGGCTGCAAGTCTTTATTGAAAGACCCGTGGCCTCGGCGTGGTCCACCAGCCGCTTCACGATGGTGGGCGCTGCAAACATCGACAGTGGCCCGATTTGCTCACCCAGCGAAAACAGCTCTGCCGGATCGAACCCGCCTGAAGGTGGCACCATGTGCCGGGCCCCTGCCATGAGGTGGGGAATGGCGTACATGCCTGCGCCGTGTGACATGGGGGCCGCATAGGCGATGGTGTCTTGCGGGCCGATGGCGTCCACATCGCAGAAATAAGCCAGCCCCATGGTCATGAGGTTGCGGTGGGTGATCATCACGCCTTTGGGCCTGCCGGTCGTGCCACTGGTGTAAAACAGCCAGGCCAGATCGTCGGCATGGCGTTCTGCAATGGGGGTTGCAGCAACGGATGCAGAACCCTCTGGCGGCAGTGACCACAAGGCATCGGCTTCGGCGCTGTCCAGGTCGATGATCCGCGCCAGCCCATTGAGCTGGTCATCGGTGTTGCTGGTGATGTCGGCGGTCACGAAGGCCCAGCGGGCCTGGGCGTTGTCCACGATCCATTGGGCTTCGCGCAGGTGCAGTTTGGCATTGATGGGCACCACCACCAGCCCGGCCCACCAGGCGGCAAACACCACCTCCAGCGTGCGCACATGGTTGCGCATGAACAGTGCCACCCGGTCCCCCGGCTGCAGGCCTGCAGCTTGAAACTGGCGGGCCAGGTGCTGGCAGCGCTGCGCCCACTGGCCATGCGTGGCCACCACCTGCGTGCCGCTCAGGATGGCGGGACGCTCCGGGGCGATGCGGGCTTGTCTTTGCAACAAATGGGCGAGGTTCAATGGGGGTTCCTGCAAAACAGTGGGCCATTGTGAGCTTGAAGCACCTGCACAGGCTGTCTCGCCCAGGTCTTATCGGCGCTGCCTTGTGAATGGCGCCTTACTGGCGGCGCATCAGCAAGCGCAAATCTGGGCCGATCCGGTCCACTGCATGAAAGGCCAGTTTCACCGAGCCGCTGAGATCGGTCAGCGCGGGCAGCTTGGCCATGCCCTGGCCGGGGCCAAGCAGTTGCGGGGCGACATACAGCAACAACTCGTCCATCAGGCCTTCCCGGATGAACGAGCCATTGAGCTTGTGACCTGCCTCCAGATGCAGTTCGTTGATTTCGCGCCGGGCCAGATCAACCAGCATGGCCGCCAGATCGACCTTACCTTGGGGGCCAGCCATGTCGATCACGGTGGCGCCTTTGGTTTCAAGGGCTTGCCGCTTGCCATCGAGGCCTGTGGCTGCGGTGTAAATCCAGATCTTGCGGGCCAGATCGGCTGTGCCCAGGGTTTCAAACAGGCGGGCATCCAGTGGGGTCTCCAGCCGGCTGTCCACAATGACCAGATGGGGTTGGCGCGGCACATCATGGCCACGCACATCCAGCCGCGGGTTGTCTTCCAGCACGGTGCCTATGCCCGTCAACACGGCGCAGGCACGAGCGCGCCAGGCGTGGCCATCACTGCGGGCAGGTTCGCTGGTGATCCATTGGCTTTGCCCGTTTTGCAGGGCAGTTTGTCCATCCAGCGAAGCAGCGATTTTCATGCGCACCCAGGGTCGGCCACGTTCCATGCGGCTGAAAAAACCGATGTTCAGTTCGCGGGCCTGAAGGGCGATGTCGTGTTTCGGGTCGAGCGTTTCGGTGTGCACGCCTGCGGCTTGCAAGCGTTGCAGGCCTTGGCCCGACACTTTAGGGTTGGGGTCGGTCAGGGCGGAGACCACCCGGCCAATGCCTGCGGCAGTCAGTGCATCGCAACATGGCCCGGTTCGGCCGTGGTGGGCGCAGGGCTCCATCGTGACCCAGGCGGTGGTGCCTTTCAGACCGTGTCCGCGCGCTTGCGCATCGCGCAACGCCATGATCTCAGCATGGGGCCCACCAGCGCGTTGGGTGTGGCCCTGGCCCAGCACCTGGCCATCAGCGGCCGTGATGACACAGCCCACGCGGGGGTTAGGCGAGGTCAGCCACAAGCCCTCATTGGCCAGCGCCAGCGCGCGGTGCATGGGGTGATCCGGGGCAAAGCTGAAAGGGGGCGGCAAGGGAGTAGACATCACGGCAGGAATAGTCGTCAACAGATCAGGGCAAGGATACGCCAAGCCAGGTGGGCACCTGGTCGCGGCTGCTGTACAAAATGAGTTGACCCATGCTTTGCGTTGCGCCGGTGCCAAGGGCAGCGGCCCCGCTTTGGCCAGACTGTGCCCGACCCAGAGCGGGCCATTGCACCTGGACCTCGATGTCGACCAGCGGCAGGTCAACGCGCTGGCTCAACTGGCTTTGCAGGGTGTAGGTCGTGCCCTGAACCGTCACCTCTTGCTTCATCACGCATAAGGTGCGGCCCGATTGATGGCATTCCATCGCGTCGACCCCCAGAGCGTGGGCTACCCCTTGTTGCCTTGTATCGCCTGCCGCTTGCAAGGTGTGCAAAGTCAGTCGTGTGGCGCCCGCCAGACCGATGCCCAGCACCGCTGAGGCCACCAGGGCCTCGATCAGGGCCATGCCTTGAACGCGATGTTTTGGCGCGAGCCGTCGGGAGGGTCTGCCCATGAGCGGCTTCATCGCTCTCCCTCACGCCAGCTCCCGGCCACAGCTTGCACTTGGGTGGCGTCCATGCCTGCTGGCCAAGCCAGTTGGTAAGCCGGTTTTGTGAATACGCGTGCCTGAATGTGGCTGCCGCTTTGCAGGTCTAGCAAGCCCGACTCGACCACGAGCTGGCCTTCGATGCGGCCGGCTCGCCAAGCCCGCGCTTTCTCGTCCTGGCATTGGGTTTGCAGCACCACCGTGCCAAAAATCTGCACGCCACTGGCCAGGCTGGGGCAGCGCTGGCCGCAGGCCATGGCCGAAAACACCAGCAGCACGGGCGCATCGGCCTGGCCCAGACTTTGCGTCCAGGTGGCGGCGCTGTCGACCCAATAAATACTGCGCGGTGGCTGGCTTTGGGCATGCAAACCATTGCGCTCTTGTGCGTCTGACCAGGCTTTGAGCTGTTCGGGGGTGATGTCTCCGAGCACATTTTTCCAGGCGGCTGGCTCACAAGGTGCACGAGGCAACGATGTGGCGGGCCCCGTCAAGCTGCCACCGCCTGGCAGGTGTTCGGGCAACAAGGCCAGGCACTGGCTTTGTTCTTTGGCAGAAATCAGAACATCGTCATCCAGGTTCGCCAGCCAGAAGCTTTGCACGGCGTGGCCGACGGGCGTGCCACTGCAGGATTGCCCGTTGTGACTGAGAGGGCAGACCGTCACCGCAGCAACGGCTGCAGGCGATGTGCAGCCATTGAGCACCAAGGCCGCTGTGCTGGCGCCGCTGGGGGCCGGTGCCAGTGTGGGTAAGAAAACACTGGCCCGCACATGCCCTCGGCTATTTTGGCCCGTCAGGCTGGCGTTGGCATGCAACTCGGTCACATGCGGCGATGTCACCAGATCGCGCACGGCCACGACCTGTGAAACGGCCTTGCTCATGCCTGGGTGTGCAGGCGGTGACAGCAGGCTGCATTGCCACCGCGGCCCTGTGTAGCCTGCAGGGCAAGGCGTGTTGCTGGCGTTTTGCCAAAAAGTGGAGGTCTGCTGGCTGGCGGTGTATTGCCGCGCCAGTTCAGCCCGTGACCAGGCCAATGCGGCTTCGGCAGACAAGCGTGATTGGGTGGCATGGCCTTGCTGGTTGCTGGCCAGACGGTCCAGCAGCACGCTGCGGGCACTGTAAAAGCTGGCCAGGCTCGCCAGCATGACCAGGGTGATGGCCACCAGCAAGGTGATGGCGCCACTTTGCGCAAGCGGTGCAGATGGTTTCATGGTGCCAAACCGCAAGCCGCTGGCCAGGGCAGGGCGGGGACATCATTGCGCAGGGACACCGTGTGCGACAAGCTCAACTCTCGCGAGGCATCGTGGGGCCATTGGGCGCTCAGTTTGACCGTGACCCACCTTTGTGCCCAGCGCCCACGCCTTTCGCAGTGCAGATCCCACTGCATGTCCACCATCTTCAGGCTGCCTGCATCGGTCAGATCGCTCCAGACCTCTGGTGTGCAGGATGTTCGCACCTGAAGCTCCTGGTCCTTCAAGCGAAAGCCCGAACACTCGTTGTTGTCGAGCAGCCCATTTTGGTCGCGGTCACGGCTGAAGTCGATGCGGTTTCCCTGGATTTTGATGTCTCTGGCACCACCGCAAAAGGCATCCTGGCAATCTGCAGTTGACCTGTTTTTCCAGGCCTGACCCACGGCTTGGGCTTGACGCAGCTCCCGCGCCAAAGTGTCCAGGGCAGAGCGCAAGTCCTGGTGCAAGTGGCTGTCTTGCAAGGCCCAGCGGTGCCCTTGCAAGTGCTGAGCGAGCATTTTTGCGCCAGCTGCCAGAACAAGCAGGCCGATGCCCATGCCCACCATCAGGCCCATCAGAGTCTCTCCCCTCTGGATCAATTTGGCGCCGCTATATGCGGCGCATGAGGCTGGAAGGTTCATCAGAGCAGACTTATGGGGGGCTTATTGGCGCCAGCATCGGCCAGGGTCTGCAGTCAAGTCGCTGCCACTGCTGAGAATCACGCTGGCGGTGTGCAGCAGTTGCAAGCGCATGGGTTGGCATGTGCTGTCCTTGGCTTGCGTGTCCACCGGGCTGGCGGTCAAGACGTAGCCATCGGCCGATGCGTCGTCGATGGCGATCTGGTAGTGCCCGGCGGGCGAGCGGTCGGAGGTCCAGCCCAAACTGGCCAGGTCGCTCGCATGGCTGTCGTGGGTGCCGCGCCATCGGGCCTGCGCCAGTTGCAATTGCTGCAAAGCGCTTTGCGCATCGGTGCGCCTGGCCTGGCGCTGTTGTGTGGTGTAGGCGGGCAGGGCCACGGCGGCCAGCAAGGCCATCAGGGCCAGACTGATCAGCAGTTCGCTCAATGTCCAGCCCTTGGGGCGGGGCCGAGCCACAGCCTTTTTCTTCGCAGTGAGAGCCGCCATGCCCGTGTCCTTTGAAAATGAATGAGACCTTGCATTGTGAATACTTAATAATGACTTGTACAGGCCGAATTTCCGGGGCAAGCGGGACGTTCGGCGCGCTGCACAAAGCCATTCAAGAATCCTTCAGGAGGAGGTGAACACATGCGACCATCTCGGCAAAAGAATGCAAGGGGGCAACGCCAGAACAGGCATTTATCCACGCCTAGGTACCGGCCCAAAGGGTTCACCTTGTTGGAGGCGCTGGTGGTGCTGGCGCTGCTGGCCGCACTCGTGGCTTTGGCTGCGCCCAGCCTGTCCGGCTTGCGTCAAAAGCACCAGATGCAAAGCCAGGCCGAGCAAATGCTGAGCAGCCTCATGCTTGCGCGCTCTGAGGCTTTGCAACGGCAGCAACGCGTCACGCTGTGCGTGCTTGGCGTGGGGGGGGGCTGTGCAACAGATGGGAGTTGGGCACAAGGCTGGATGGTGTTTGTCGATGGCAATGACAACGCTGTGCGGGATTCAACAGAAGCCATCTTGCTGGTTCATCCAGCTTTGCCTGCGTTTTTGAAATTTCAGGGCAACACCACCGTGAATCGCTACGTCTCTTTCGGCCCCGAAGGTCGCAGCCAGAGCACCTCAGGGGCGTTTCAGGCGGGCACCCTGACTTTGTGCGCACCAGGCCAAGCTGCGACCTGGCGCTTGGTGATCAACGCGGTGGGCAAGCCCAGATTGGCGTCAGCGGTTTTGCCATCCGATGTGGCCTGCTGAGCCCGACAACCCGGGGCACGCCAAGCCAGCCCAAGGAGGGTTTGATCAGCTTTGGACTTCGTCAACCAGGGTCTTGAAATCGTCGATGTCTTCGAAATTGCGGTACACGCTGGCGAATCGCACATAAGCCACTTTGTCGAGTTTTTTCAGCTCGCGCATGACCATCTCACCAATGCGGTGCGAGGCGACCTCACGAACGGCCAGATTCAGCAGTTTTTCCTCAATCCGCTCAATGGCCCCGTCGACCTGCTCCGTGCTGACAGGGCGCTTGCGCAGCGCTAAGTTGAGGCTGCCGCGCAATTTTTCACGTTGGTACTCGATGCGCCTGCCGTCTTTTTTGACGATGGCCGGAAAGTTGACTTCCGGTTTTTCGTAGGTGGTGAAGCGTTTTTCACACGCGCCACATTGACGGCGACGACGGATGAAATCCCCGTCCTCAGCCAACCGGGTTTCCACAACCTGGGTTTCGAGGTGACCGCAAAACGGGCATTTCATCGCGCGGACCGATCAGCCGTAAACCGGAAAACGGCTGGTCAGGAGGTGCACTTTGGCGCGCACCGCGGCCAAGTTGGCTTCGTCCAGCGGGTTGTCCAGCACGTCAGCGATCAAGTGCGCCGTGGCACGGGCTTCTTCGTCCATGAAGCCCCGGGTGGTCATGGCGGGGGTGCCAATGCGCACGCCGCTGGTCACGAATGGCTTTTCAGGGTCATTCGGAATGGTGTTTTTGTTGATCGTCATGTGAGCGTTGCCCAAAGCGGTCTCTGCCACTTTGCCCGTGATGCCCTTGGCACGCAGGTCCACCAGCATGACGTGGCTTTGGGTGCCGCCACTGACAATGCGCAGGCCGCGCTCAGTCAAGGTCTGGGCAATGATTTGCGCATTTTTGATGACCTGGGCCTGGTAGGTTTTGAACCCAGGTTGCAGCGCTTCCTTGAAAGCCACGGCCTTGGCGGCGATCACGTGCATCAGTGGCCCCCCTTGCAGGCCAGGGAAGATGGCACTGTTGATGGCTTTTTCGTGTTCAGCCTTCATCAAGATGATGCCGCCCCGAGGGCCGCGCAAGCTCTTGTGGGTGGTCGAAGTCACCACGTCGGCATGCGGCACAGGATTGGGGTAGACGCCCGCAGCGATCAATCCGGCGTAGTGGGCCATGTCCACCAAAAAGATGGCGCCGACTTCCTTGGCCACTTTGGCAAACCGGGCAAAGTCGATGTGCAGAGAATAGGCCGAGGCACCGGCAATGATCAGCTTGGGTTTGGTTTCACGCGCTTTGGCTTCCATCGCGTCGTAGTCGATTGCTTCGTTGGCATCCAGGCCATAAGACACCACCTTGAACCACTTGCCTGAAATGTTGAGCGGCATGCCGTGGGTCAGGTGACCCCCTTCGGCCAGGCTCATGCCCATGATGGTGTCACCGGGTTTCAAAAAAGCCAAAAACACGGCCTCGTTGGCCGACGCGCCGCAGTGCGGTTGCACGTTGGCAGCTTCAGCGCCAAAGAGTTCCTTGACGCGGTCAATGGCCAATTGTTCGGCCACGTCCACATGCTCGCAACCCCCGTAGTAGCGCTTGCCAGGGTAGCCTTCGGCGTATTTGTTGGTCAGTTGCGAGCCTTGCGCAGCCATCACGGCGGGCGAGGCATAGTTTTCGCTGGCAATCAGCTCGATGTGGTGTTCCTGGCGCGCATTTTCGGCCTGGATGGCCGCAAACAACTCGGGATCGGTTTGTTCAATCAGAACATGACGGTGGTACATGGCAGTCCTTCAATTGATGGAACCTTGTCAGGGACGCGTGAAAAAAAGTCTTTGACAAGGGCTGCCCAGGCGAACGGCTGAAAACCCGGGTCTGGGCGTGTTGGGCCAGTTCCGGGCTGTGCGCTTCCCAGTGGTTCGGGGGTGACTTTGTGCCACCGCGCTCCACGTCAGAGTGGTCCCACCTTGTTGTACAAGAAGGGGCTCCTATCGCCAGTCGCGCACGCTGCAAGTGTAACTTAGCTCAGTCTGTCAGCGCGTTGGCCAGGCTTAAAGTGGGGCATGCTTGCCTTGGTTGGCGAGGGCGGCAGTGTTTTGCTTTTCGGTGACTTTTTCCAGCAGTTTTTGCTCGCTCAGAATCCGATCCACATACTGTGCCTCGGTGGTTTGTCCCGAAGAGGCGCCATAAAGTGACAAGGCCTCCTCAAGTGTCTCGGTTTGCTGGACCAGGGCCTGCAAATGCCGCACCCCCACGCGCAAGTTGGTCAGGGGGTCGAAGGCCGACAGCATGCCGCCAAATTGGTCGAGTGCCTCTGAATGGGCTTTGAGTTCGAGTTGCATCAGTCCTGCTGTGCCTGGGCTGGCCGAGGCAAACGGGTTGAACCGGGACTCGATGGCCATGATGGCCAGTATCAAGCTGGGGGCCAACTGCGCTCGCTCGCCCAGAGTCCAGGCCTCGGCGACCATGGCCCCCATGGGCTCGGCCGAGACACGGTACTTGCGACTGAGCCAACGTGTCACGGCCAATTGTTCGTCGGTGAGGTTTTTGAGACTTTTTGCAGTGGACCGTGCGGCTGCGTTCCCTGCGGAGGGCGTATCGATGCTGTCACTTTGCCGAATTTGGAGCCAACCCAGCACCACTTCGCTGGCAGATGCTTGCAGGTTGGGGCGCGCCAAAAAAGTCATGCTCACCAACACCACCGCCAAGCCGAACAAGGCCAAGCTGTGGCGGGTGATTTCTACAAAACCTTCACGGACATCGGTCGCCCAGACTTGCAGGCACAAAACCAAGCGGGACATGTTCGATGTCGCTGTCATGTCGCTTCCTTTCATGGCCGATGCTGTGAGGGGAGTCACATGGCATTTGTGTGGGGGGGGTGGTGTGCGGTTTGCGGCACTTCCAGCGGCGGGTGCAGATGCGCCCAGGATGGCGAAGGTGCCGGGTTTTCCCTAGGCGTGCATTTTCAAATTCTAGGAATATTTAATATCTAGTCAAGACTAAAAATATTGAAAATGATTCATAAAAGAAATATAGAACAGTTTGTGCGCTTCAAATCACAACAGATTGCTGCGTATTCTGTTCAAGGGGCTGGGTCTGAGCAAATCCCGGCGAAAATACGCAGTTGTTGTCAGCCGCTCTGCCTTGTATGCACGAACGTCCGGCTGCAAAACTGATGCCGTATTTGGCATGGACTGTGTTTTAAAGTTTTTTACCGTGACTTCATCTTCTAAGCCCCTCGACCTCGCCGCCCTTGACCAATTAACTGCGGGTGCCTTTCATGCCGCGTCAACCGGTGAGCGCACGGCCCGTTTGCGCGAATGGCTTTTGACCGAGCCCTCTGCCGACGTGTTGGCTGAGGTTTATCGCGAAATGTCCTCCCGTGACAAAGGTGCGGCCAAACTGCTGAAGGAAAAACTCGACGAGCTCCGCCGTGTTCACGGCCAAGAAGCATTGGCGGGTGATTGGGCTCAAAAAGCAGAGCGCCTGCTGCAGGCGCCTCGCCTGAACATTGCAGATGCCATGGCTTGGCAACGCGATGCCGCCAAAGCCGGCGCGCCTTTGTCGCGCGAGCCGCTGGCCAGCTTGAAGGTCCGTTTGGCCGAAGTCGTCAAAGGCGTTGAGGATTTGCAGCACCAAGTCATGGTGCAGCGCGAAGCCGCCGTCTTGCTGGCGCAGCGCATCGAAGTGCTTTCTACCAAGCCGATGGCGGAGGCCCAGGTCGGTCTCGCAGGTGTGCAAGCCGATGTGGACCAATGGCAAGCCCAAGCCAATCAGCTCAAGGCCAACGCGGTCTGGCCCAGTGTGGACTTGAAATTCCCGAACCAATTGGATGCGGCACTGCAACAGTTGCAAGCCGTCTGGCAAGGTTTTTTTGGCGCATGGACGCTGGCGCAACAAGCCCAGGCCGATGCCTCGGTCGCCTTGCCATTGGTGCCTGTTTGGGCTGAAGAAATTCGCCGTTTGCGTGGCGAAGTTGTGGCACATGCCCAGCCTGCTGCCACAGATGCGGGCGCCACCGAAACCGCCAAAGAGGTCAAGCCGGCCAAACCCAAGATGGACGCAGCGCAACGTCAGGCCTTGCGCGATGAAGCCAACAAAGCGGTGACCGAAGTACTCGAAGCGCTGGAAAAACAAATCACCGAAAGTCAGGGTGCAAACCTGGCCGATGCTGCTGTCGGCTTGCGTGCTGTGCTCAAGACCCACGGCAAGAACCTGGACAGCGCCCTTGACGAACGCGTGCACAACGCGCTGACGGCCGCAGGCGACACCGAAGGCTGGCAGCGCTGGCGCTCCGACCAGGTCCGGCAAGACCTGGTCGCTCAGGCCGAAGCCTTGCTGGACGCCGAAAAAGCCCCCACGGTGGGCGGGCGAAAAATGCAGGACAAACTGCGCCAGTTGCGTGACCACTGGAAGCAAACCGACCAAGGGGGCTTGCCCAACCATGCCTTGTGGAAGCGCTTCGATTCAGCTTGCAACGACGCCTACAAAACCGTTCTGGCTTGGCTGGAGCAGATGAAAAAAGAATCTGCTGACCACCGTGCCCAGCGCGTGGCCTTGATGGAGGAAGTCAAGGCGTGGACGGCGGCCAATGCCGACAACGAAGACTGGCGCAGCCAGTTGCGTGCGTTGCACCAGTTCGCAGACCGCTGGCGCAATGCAGGCCACTTGAGCGAAAAATCATTTGCAGAAATGCAGTCACAGTGGAAGACAAACTTCAAAGCGGCAGCCGCGCGACTGGAAGCCGCCCAAAAAGCCAGTGTTGAGCGCCGCCAGGCATTGATCGACGAAGCCCGTGAAGTAGCCGCTGCGCCGGCCTTGCGCGTGGATGCCGTGAAGGCACTGCAGCAACGCTGGCAGGTAGAAGCTCAGGCGGTACCGCTTGACCGCAAGACCGAACAAAAACTGTGGGAAGTGTTCCGCGCGCCGCTGGACGAGGCGTTCCAGCGCAAAGGCACTGACCGTCAGCTCTCATCGGCACCGCTCAGTGCACGTGACCGTGCGGTGATTGATGCGTCCAAATTGCTGGATGCGGCAAATGCCGGTGGTGATGCCGCCAAGATTCGCGCCGCGATGGGGGCACTGGATGCCGCATTGCGCGGACAAGCCGAAGCGGTGGCAGATAAGCCGGTTGTTCAAGCCCAAGTGCACGCTCAGGCGCCCGAACCGATGCCCCAGCTTTCTGAGCCAACGCCAGAGGCTCCGACCGAAGCGGCAGAGGGCGTTGCTGATACAGCGGCCAATCCGCCAGAAATCAGCGAAGGCCAAGCCGAGGCGGCAGAAACTGCCGCCGACAACGGCGAGGCGGTTGAGCCGATGGTCCCCGTTGAGGCAGCGGCCCCTGTGGTGGTGCCCAAGCCCGTCAAACCTGTGGTGGCGGTGCGTGGCGATGACCGTCCGGGTCAGAAAAAGACAGAAGGCGCTGTTGCCGGGCGCCGTGATGGACGCCCTGGTGAGCGTTCGGGTGATCGCCCGGGTCGCCCGGGAGATCGGGGCCAACCACGTGGGGGTGACCGCGCTGGAGACCGCTTCCCGCATGGCGACTTCGACCGTGGCGATCGCGGACCGCGTTTGGGCGATGCGGCTTTTCGTGCCCAGCGCGAGGCGTTGGAACGCGCCGAAATGTCGCTGCGCAAATTGGCGTCCCAAGCCCATGGCGAAACCCTGACGCGTTTGATGACGGCTTGGCAAGAACGCCAGGTCGAGGCTTTGCCCAGCGCGCAAGAACTTGGTCGGGCCATCAATGCCTCGACCCGGCAGGCTTGGGCCCAAGCCGTCGGTGCAGCGCCCCAAACGCAAGCTCCAACGGCCTTGCTGCGCCTCGAGATGGCTGCCGAAGTCCCGACACCGGCCGATAACCTGAACGAGCGCCGTGCCCTTCAATTGCAGTTGTTGACACAACGCAACCAACCCGGTCCCCGTGAAACATGGGGCCAGGATGTGGCGCAAGTCTTGTCCGGACCGCACGAGCCGACCACTGCACGCCGCTTGCAAAACGTCTTGAAGAACCTGTTGCGGGGCTGATTCAGGCGCGCATCAGGCGCTTGGCTGCAAATTGATTCGCGCCATGCCGCCAGTGCTTTTTAGCCTAAGCACCTGCGCCCTAAAGGGCCGATGGTCCAGAGACCAGTCGCTCAAGACATGTCGTTGCGCCTGTCCCAGCGCGTGGTCGGCTGGCCGGTGCGTATGGCCGTGCACCAGACAATCAGCTTGGGCTTGTGCCAGCCAGAAAAGACTCATGTCCAGGTCCGCATCAGCAAAGCTCATGCCTTCGTGCTTTTGCGACTCACTCAGCGCACGCAAACTGCGGGCAAATTCCTGACGCTCGGTCAAAGGTTTGGCCAAAAAAGTTTGCTGCCATTCGGGGTTGCGGGCCTGCAGCCGAAAAGCCTGGTAAGGCTTGTCATCCAGGCAAAGTGCATCGCCGTGGCTGAGCAAAATGCGTTGAGCAGCCAGCACCAGCAAAGTCGGGTCGGTCAATGGCTTGACGCCACATCCGTCCAAAAATTCGGGGCCGACCAAAAAATCGCGGTTGCCGGGCATGAAAGCCACATGGGCACGTTGCGCGGTCTGGCGCAAGACGTCTGCGCAGGATTGCAAGAATGGGTCTTGGGCTGCTGCGTCGTCACCCACCCAGACCTCGAATAAATCGCCCAAAATCAACACCGCATCGGCGGGGGTGCTGGCCATGTAGGCACGCCAGGCTTCAAATGTGGCGGTCTCAGACACTTGCAAATGCAGGTCCGAGATCAGGTCCACGGTGTGCCATGCCGCTGGGGCCTTCAGCAAGCCGATGTTCGGCGTGGCTTGGCGCAGATCAGCAGACATGGCGCAGTGGGTCAGATGGCAATAGCTTTTTCAATCACAACGTCAACTTTGGGCACATCGCCGTGACCGCCTTTGCTGCCGGTTTGCACGTCTTTGATTTGATCGACCACTTCGGTGCCTTTGACCACTTTGCCGAACACGGCGTAACCCCAGCCTTGCATGGAGGGCGCGGTGTGGTTCAAAAAGTCGTTTTTGGCCACGTTGATGAAGAACTGGGCTGAAGCCGAATGGGGCGCTGAGGTGCGGGCCATCGCCAAGGTGTACTCGTTGTTTTTCAGGCCGTTGTTGGCTTCGTTTTCGATGGTGGCATCGGTAGGCTTTTGCGACATGCCCGGCTCAAAGCCGCCACCCTGAACCATGAAGCCGGGGATCACACGGTGAAAAATTGTGTTGTCGTAGTGACCCTTGTTCACATAGGCCAGAAAGTTTTCGGTCGACTTCGGTGCTTTTTCGGCATCCAGTTCGATCGTGATGACGCCGTAGCCAGTAACGTGCAATTCAACTTGTGGGTTGGTCATGGTTTATTTCAACAAAGTGATGGATTGAATGAGGACCGGTGTCCGGGGGACATCGGAGGGAAAAGGACCGCCCGCACCGGTGGGTGTGGTCCTGATTTTTTGGACCACGTCCATGCCGGACGTGACTTTGCCAAAAACGGTGTAGCCGAACAGTTGGGGTGAGTTCAGCAATTGGGCGCGCGCTACTTTTTCGTAGACGCGGCCTTGGTATTCAAATTTCGCCACCGGGTCGCCATCGGGAATCGGGGTGGGGTCCAGAAATGCGTTGTCCACCACATTGATGAAAAACTGCGAGGTGGCTGATTGCGGGTCGTTGGTGCGGGCCATGGCCAGCGTGCCGGTGGTGTTTTTCAAACCAGCGGTCAGCGACAAACGCCCCTCGTGTTGAACAGGAGGCCGTGTTTTCTTTTCTTTGTACTGCGAGTCATAGCCACCCCCTTGCACCATGAAGCCCGCAATCACCCGGTGAAAAATCGTGCCGTCGTAGTGCTTGTCGTTCACGTACTGTAAAAAGTTGGCCACGGTTTTGGGGGCCTTGTCGGCGTACAACTCCGCTTCAATGTCACCTGCCGAGGTGCTGATGCGCACTTTAGTGATGCCGCTCACTTGGGCCTGGCTGGTCATGGGAATCGCCAAAGCCAGGGGCAGGGCGATCATCAGTGCAAAAGAGGTCAAAAAACGAAAACGGTTCATGGGTTCTTTCAAACGGGTGAGCGGTATCTCAAGGAGCCGTTGACTTCAAAAGTTGTTCGGCGGCCAGTCGTTTTTCCGCCACGCGAGTCTGCGAAGGGACGCCCTGGCTGGCACTTTGGTAAGCCTGAATGGCCAGGGCCATGTACACATCGCCCAGATTTTCCAGGGCTATAGCGTAATCAGGGCGCGCTCGCACAGCGGCTTGCAAGGCCACCAGGGCCTCAGCGTAACGGTTTTGCCGGGCCAGCAGTGCCGCCAGGTTGTTGTGCGGTTCGGGCAATTCTGGGAAAGACTGCGTTAAAGACTGCAAGGTTTCCATGGCCAATGCGGTCTGTCCTTGTCCATCCTGAATGCGGCTGAGTAACAAACGCATTTGCGGGTCGGTGGGGCGGCTCTTGAGGTGTTCTTCGGCTTGGGTTTGGGCTTTGGTCCACTGCCCAGCCCCGACCAGCCGGTTGACATCGTTGTAGGCGTCCGCTTTGACACCCACACTGAACAACAGCAAGAGACTGGAGATTACAAAGGAGGGTAGAGATTGCATGCGCGCCAAAAGTATCTGATCCGGGCTCCAGCAACGGAGCGCAAATGGCCCTGTCGGGGATATACTGAAGCTTCATTGTAGCGGAGGCCATTCGGCTGTCACACTGCTAACGAGGCCTGCTGCCCACGCTCAAGGCGAGCGCTTTCAAGCTGAATCCCAGCACCCTGCTGCCCACAACACCTTGATGCTGGGGCTTGTTTTTTGGTTTTTTGGTTTTCAAAATATCCTTGATCTGACATGAGTCTGCGCATCTTCAACACGCTGAGCCGTGCTGTCTCCGATTTTTCACCCGCCGAGTCAGGCCATGTGCGCATGTACGTGTGTGGCATGACGGTGTATGACCTGTGCCACCTGGGCCATGCCCGCTCGATGATCGCCTTTGATGTCGTCCAGCGCTGGCTCAAGGCCAGTGGCTACAAGGTCACCTACGTCCGCAATGTGACCGACATTGACGACAAAATCATCAAGCGTGCTGTGGAAAATGGCGAAACCATCCGCAATCTGACGGATCGCATGATCGATGCGTTGCACCACGATGCCGATGCCCTGGGCATTGAGCGCCCACAGCACGAACCCCGCGCCACCGACTATGTGCCTCAAATGCTGCACATGATCGGTACGCTGGCGCAAAAAGGTCTGGCCTACCGCTCGGGCAATGGCGACATGAATTACGCGGTGCGCAAGTTTCCTGGCTATGGCAAGTTGTCGGGCAAATCGCTGGACGAACTCCATGCCGGTGAACGCGTAGCTGTGAACACG
Source organism: Limnohabitans sp. (assembly GCF_044361985.1). Lineage (GTDB taxonomy): Bacteria > Pseudomonadota > Gammaproteobacteria > Burkholderiales > Burkholderiaceae_C > Limnohabitans_A. The sequence continues at coordinate 58,055 of NZ_JBIKHV010000006.1, forward strand.
GAAGAGGGCGCCAAGAACGACCCGCTGGACTTCGTGCTCTGGAAAAGCGCCAAAGCGACCGAGCCCGAAGACGTCAAATGGGCCAGCCCCTTTGGCACAGGCCGCCCCGGCTGGCACATTGAGTGCTCGGCCATGGCTTGCGAGTTGCTGGGCCAGACTTTTGACATCCACGGCGGCGGGGCCGACCTGCAGTTCCCGCACCACGAAAACGAGATCGCCCAAAGCGAGGGTGCCAATGGCCAGCCGTTGGCACGCTTTTGGATGCACAACGGGTTCGTCAACGTGGACAATGAAAAGATGTCCAAAAGCCTGGGCAACTTCTTCACCATCCGCGACGTTCTGAAAGAATTTGACGCCGAAACCGTGCGTTTCTTCATTGTGCGCAGCCATTACCGCAGTGCGCTGAATTACAGCGACGTGCATCTGAACGACGCCAAAGGCGCCCTCAAGCGCCTTTACACCGCTTTGCAAGCCGTGCCGCCAGCAGACGTGAGCATCGATTGGGCCGAGCCGCTGGCCGCGCGTTTTAAGGCCGCCATGGACGAAGACTTTGGCACGCCCGAAGCCGTGGCGGTGTTGTTTGAATTGGCCAGCGATGTCAACCGCTCCGGCTCGGCAGAGCGCTCGGGCTTGCTCAAGTCACTGGGTGGCTTGCTGGGTTTGTTGCAAACCGAGCCCACCGTTTATTTGCAATCGGGTGCCGGACTCGATGAGGCGGCCATTCAGGCGCTCATTCAGGCCCGTGCCGATGCCAAAAAGACCAAAAACTTTGCCGAGGCTGACCGCATTCGCAACGATTTGCTGGCGCTTGGCATCGTGCTGAAAGATGCTGCAGCGGGTACGACATGGGAGTCTGCACAATGACCACAGCGACCTTGAACACGGTGGTACCCGTGACACCCGCTTATTGGGCCGAGGCCTGCGCGCATCTGTCCAAAAAAGACCGGGTCATGAAAAAACTGATCCCCCAATTTGGTGACGCCATCCTGGAAACCCGGGGTGATGCGTTTGTCACCTTGGCGCGCTCTATCGTGGGCCAGCAAATTTCGGTCAAGGCCGCGCAATCGGTCTGGGACCGTTTTTCAGTGCTGACCAAAAGGTTGACGCCCGCTGCCGTGCTCAAGCTCAAGGTCGACGACATGCGGGCCGCAGGTTTGTCGGCCCGCAAGGTCGAATACCTGGTGGACCTGGCCATGCACTTCAGTTCAGGCACTGTGCACGTCAAGGCCTGGCAAGAGATGGAGGACGAAACCATCGTTGAGGAGTTGGTGACCATCCGGGGCATTGGCCGATGGACGGCAGAGATGTTTTTGATCTTCCACCTCATGCGGCCCAATGTGCTGCCGCTGGACGATGTGGGCCTGATCAATGGCATCAGCCGCAACTATTTTTCGGGCGAACCCGTCAGCCGCAGCGATGCGCGGGAGGTGGCCCAGGCCTGGAGTCCCTATTCGACCGTGGCAACTTGGTATATTTGGCGCTCGCTGGACCCCATGCCCGTGGCCTATTGAGGGCTGGACGAGGCGCCCACCCGGTTATGAACAGAGGAGTAAAACTTGGTCAAAAAAACATTTCTCGACTTTGAGCAACCCGTTGCCGAACTCGAAGCCAAGATCGAAGAGTTGCGTTACGTGCAAAGCGAGTCAGCGGTGGACATCACCCTCGAAATTGACCAACTGAGCAAAAAAAGCCAGCAACTGACCAAAGACATCTACAGCGATCTGACCCCTTGGCAGATCACCAAGATCGCACGTCATCCCGAACGTCCTTACACGCTCGACTACATCCAGGGCATCTTCACCGACTTTGTCGAGATGCATGGCGATCGCCACTTTGCCGACGACTTGTCGATTGTGGGCGGTCTGGCCCGTTTCAATGGCCAGGCCTGCATGGTGCTGGGACAGCAAAAAGGGCGTGACACCAAAGAGCGCACCATGCGTAACTTCGGCATGAGCAAGCCCGAGGGCTACCGCAAAGCCCTGCGCCTGATGAAAACCGCCGAGAAGTTCAAGCTGCCCGTGTTCACCTTTGTGGACACGCCAGGCGCTTACCCAGGCATAGATGCCGAAGAGCGTGGCCAGTCTGAAGCCATCGGACGCAACATTTTCGAGATGGCTCAACTGGAGGTGCCGATCATCACCACCATCATTGGTGAGGGCGGCTCGGGCGGCGCTTTGGCCATTTCGGTGGCCGACCAGGTGCTGATGCTGCAATATTCTGTTTACTCGGTCATCAGCCCCGAAGGCTGTGCATCTATTTTGTGGAAGACCAGCGACAAAGCCGAGGTCGCCGCGGAAGCCTTGGGCATCACTGCGCACCGCTTAAAGGCCTTGAACCTGGTCGACAAAATTGTCAATGAGCCTGTGGGCGGTGCCCACCGCGACACTGACCAGATGGTGTCCTTCCTGAAGCGTGCCTTGGGCGATGCCTGGCGCCAGGTGACTGACCTCAAGCCCAAAGAACTGCTGGAGCGCCGCTACGAACGCTTGAACAGCTATGGCCGTTTCACCGATACCAAAGCCGGTAAATAAACGCTGAGGCGAATCGCTCGGCTTCAGACATGGCGAAAACCCCCGCACAGGCCCTGGCTGAATTCAGCCCGGGCCTTCCTTTTGCAGTCGCATTGAGTGGGGGGGCAGATTCCACCGCATTGCTGGTGGCTTGTGCCCAGCGCTGGCCGGGGCAGTTGAGGGTGGTACACATTCACCATGGTTTGCAAGCGGCGGCGGATGACTTTGAGCGCCATTGCCAAGCGTTGTGTCAACAACTGGATGTGCCTTTGTCGGTGCGCCGCGTGCAAGCGGGGCACGCCCCAGGTCAAAGCCCCGAAGATGCGGCCCGCAAAGCCCGTTATAAAGCGCTGGCCGAAGCGGTGCAAGCCGAATGGCCCGAAGTCAAGGACATCGCTTTGGCCCAGCACGCGGACGACCAGATCGAAACCTTGCTGATCGCTTTGTCGCGCGGATCGGGCTTGCCCGGTTTGGCCAGCATGCCTGCACACAAGCAGCGCCTGGGCTTGCACTGGCACCGGCCCTGGTTGGAGGTTCCCGGTTTGGCGTTGCGTGACTGGCTGCAAGCCAAGGGCCAGGGCTGGATCGAAGACCCCACCAACACCGACGAAAATTTCACCCGCAACCGCATCCGTGCCAAAGTCTTGCCCGCTCTGGCCGAAGCACTGCCAGCTTTTCGCGACACGTTTGCCCGCAGTGCTGGCCATGCTGCGCAAGCGCAAGAGGTCTTGAACGAGGTGGCCGAGCAAGACCTCGGGCAAATCGGCGTTCCACCTTGCATTGAGGCCCTGCAGCAACTGAGCCGTGCTCGCCAGGCGCTGGTGCTGCGCCACTGGTTGCAAAGTCAACACGCCACCACACCCAGCACAGCCCAACTGAATGAACTGCTCGATCAGGTGGCCGACTGCACCACCCGGGGTCATCGCCTTCATCTGAAAGTGGGGCAAGGCTTTGTCAGGCGAGAGGGCCCCAACCTGGTATGGCATTCGTCCTGACACCCATGGATTTTTGGCGGTCTTTGCTTCAAAACCCTGACAACCCATAGGTACAATCGATGTGTTTTGCCGGGGCCTCCCCCTTCCTGATTTTCCTTTTTAAAACTACACATGGCTTTGTTCGTTCATAAATACGGCGGCACCTCGATGGGCTCGACCGAGCGCATCCGCAATGTCGCCAAGCGCGTGGCCAAATGGGCGCGTGCAGGCCATCAGATCGTGGTGGTCCCAAGCGCCATGAGCGGCGAGACCAACCGCTTGCTGGGCCTGGCCAAAGAGTTAGCCCCTGCCAAGCCCAACGAGGCCTTCAACCGTGAGCTCGACATGCTGGCTTCCACGGGTGAGCAAGTTTCATCGGCTTTGCTGGCGATTGCCCTGCAGTCCGAAGGCATGCCTTCGGTCAGCTACGCGGGTTGGCAAGTGGCCATCAAGACCAACAATGCTTTCACCAAGGCCCGCATCGAATCGATTGACGACGCGCGCGTACGTGCCGACCTGAACAATGGCCGCGTGGTCATCATCACGGGTTTTCAGGGAGTGGACGAAAACGGCAACATCACCACGCTTGGCCGTGGCGGCTCAGACACTTCGGCTGTGGCCATTGCAGCAGCCATGAAGGCGAACGAATGCCTGATTTATACCGACGTGGATGGGGTCTACACCACCGACCCTCGGGTCGTGCCAGAGGCCCGTCGCCTGCACACGGTGAGCTTTGAGGAAATGCTCGAAATGGCATCGCTCGGCTCCAAAGTCCTGCAGATACGCTCGGTCGAATTTGCCGGCAAATACAAAGTGCCCATGCGCGTGCTGTCCAGCTTCACGCCCTGGGACATTGACATCAACGAAGAAGCCGCCTCCGGCACCCTGATCACTTTTGAGGAAGACGAACAAATGGAACAAGCCGTCGTTTCCGGCATCGCATTCAACCGCGACGAAGCCAAAATCTCCGTGTTGGGCGTGCCTGACAAACCCGGTATCGCTTACCAAATACTGGGCGCTGTGGCCGATGCCAACATTGAAGTGGACGTGATCATCCAGAACCTGAGCAAAGACGGCAAAACCGATTTCAGTTTCACTGTGCACCGCAATGACTACGCCAGGACGATCGACCTGCTCAAGGAAAAAGTCCTGCCCTCTCTGGGTGCCGCAGAAGTCGCTGGTGACGCGAAGATCTGCAAAGTATCCATCGTGGGCATTGGCATGCGCAGCCATGTGGGTGTGGCCAGCAAGATGTTTCGCTCCTTGAGCGAAGAAGGCATCAACATCCAGATGATCTCCACCTCCGAAATCAAGACCTCGGTCGTGATCGACGAAAAATACATGGAGCTGGCCGTGCGCGCCTTGCACAAAGCCTTCGATCTGGATCAAGCCTAAGTTATAATTTGCGCACTGGAAACGTGACCGAGTGGCCGAAGGTGCTCCCCTGCTAAGGGAGTATGGGGTGTAGAGCCTCATCGAGGGTTCGAATCCCTCCGTTTCCGCCAGTGACCCAATAAAAATGCGCCTTCCGGCGCATTTTTTATTTTTACCCCCCAATTTACCCACCATCAAAAAGTCATCAGCGATCAAAGTGGTGTTGTCACTTTTTGGTTGGATAGACAGCAAGCTGTTACAAGCTCACCAAACTTCTCAGGACGCAGGTGCTTCCAATTTTCCAGCTTAGTCAGACCCCACCGTACCCCCACCCCCCAAATCCTGAGCGGGGACTCCTGTCTGCCTTTGCACTGTGATTTGCTCGTCCTATTGCCCTTCGGGCCAAATCCAAACCCCCCCTTTTCTTTTCAAAATCAGCCCCCCGAGGGGCATATAAATTTTTGAAATGTTGCGAACGTTCGCCGGCTTTCTAAGCGGTCTGACCGCTCTGCGACTTATGATGAGCATCCTTGATCGGAGCTTCAGATGAACGCTTTCACAATCTACAAGCCATGTCTTTTGTTGGCTTCCTGTCTTTTGCCAATCGGCGTTCAGGCTTCTACTTGCATCACTGCCGGGCGGATGGACAACTCAGTCTGGGCACCACAGTTTCAATCGGTGCGTCTTTTGGATGATGCGGGGCGCATCTTGGCATTGAAGAAGAAATCTGAATTGACGCGGGTTCGAGCGGTTGAGGTTACTGAGGCTGCTCTTTTGTCTGTATGTGATGGCAACAAAGCCGTAGCACAGGGAGAAGGCGCTCAGGTCAAAGGCCCTGTACCAGCCGCGAAGCCGGGGCGGTTTAACGTGGCAGGCTTAGCCTTCCCGAAGCTCCAAAATGGTGAGCTAGTTGAATTCGAGGTCACCATTGCCGCAGATCAGATTGTGATGATCAAGCGCTGACCACTTCAAATTTTTACGTGATCGCAAACCCATGAAGATCGCCGCATTGCAGATAGTGTCTGCGCCTGATTTGGCAACGAACTTGGCCACTGCCGAAAGGCTGATCGACCAAGCTGCCAGCGATGGTGCCCAACTGGTTTCTTTGCCCGAGTACTTTGTGCAAATCGGATTGCATGAAACCGACAAATTCCAGATCGCGGAGGAGGTTGGACAAGGGTCCATTCAAGAAATGCTGGCGTCCAAAGCTCGTCAGCACAACATATGGGTTGCCGGTGGCTCCATCCCCATCAAGACCCAAGACCCGGCCAAGGTTACCAATACTGCCTTGCTGTTCAATCCTCAAGGCGAAGTGGTGGCCCGGTACGACAAGGTGCATCTCTTCAGATACCAAGACGGAGCCCGCAATTTGGATGAAGGCCGCACCATGGTGGCGGGAACAGAAATAGTGACTGCTGGCACGCCTTTTGGGCGTATTGGGATGTCTATTTGCTATGACCTGCGGTTTTCTGAGCTTTACCGGGCTATGGGCGAGGTTGACCTGATCTTGGTGCCATCGGCCTTTACCGTTCCGACAGGCTCAGCTCACTGGGAAGTGTTGTTGCGTGCTCGGGCCATCGAGAACCAGTGTTACGTGTTGGCGGCAGCGCAAGGGGGCACTCACGCAAGCGGTCGCCAAACCTATGGTCACAGCATGTTGATTGACCCTTGGGGAGAGGTTGTCTCGGTCTTGCCTGAAGGCGAGGGCGTGGTTATGGGCGAGATGGACCCCGAGCGACTGAAGTCAGTCCGTCACAACTTGCAGGCCTTGAGGCATCGTCGCCTGAGCACTACGGCTACTGAGTTGTTGGGACCCTAACCACTTCCAACACTGGGATATCAGGGAGTGCCCATTCCAATGCTTGCAACTCAATTGGCTCAAACCAACCAGTTTCCTCATGTCTTGACAGCGTAAACTCACGGTCTTGTGACGTGCACCAGTAGCACTCAAGCTCGATCAAGTGCTTGTCGAGTGGTGTGGCGAATGTTCCGATGAACGGTCCAACGTCTATAACAATGCCAAGTTCCTCGAGGATTTCTCTTTGGGGTGCTTGTGGAGCCGATTCACCAGCTTCGACATTCCTACCGGGTAAGTCCCACTTCAAACCCGATCCGCCATCGAGCTTCCTTTTGGCGGCAAAGATTTGATTACCATGCCATATATCTGCGGCGACAACCCAAAGACTTTTCAACTGAGGCGACAAACATGAACTACTGGTGGGCGAATCAGAATCAGACATATGTGCATGAAGTTGGTGGGGGTTATTTTTCGCGCCTACGTGATCGACTGGCCCACCATCGAGCAGTCGTTCGGCTCACACTTTGCCACTATCCCTGGGCGGCTTTAACTACCACCGTGGCTGGTCGCTCGACTGCTTTAATGATTGATGACAATCATGAATGACTCCTTAATTGGACAATCGGTATTTTTTGACGAAGCTTATTACCGTGCGCAACTGGCCTCGCCGCTGCCAGCTGGCACGAGCGCTGCCATGCATTACCTGCATCATGGCTGGCGACAGGGGCTGGATCCCGGACCCTTATTCAGCACATCACGTTATCTCTGGCGTAACGAAGACGTACGCCATGCCAGCCTGAACCCCCTGCTCCACTACCTGAAGGAAGGCCTTACCGAAGGACGGCGAGCCTGGTCATCGGCAGAGGTGATGCGCTGGCAGCAGCCATGGTTTCATCAACCAGAAATTGCTTTGGCAGAAACCGAAAAATCGAAAGCAGCCTGGCCAACGCTTCAGAAAGGTGATTCAGTCACGGTGTATTGCCATTCGCAAGGCCATTTTGTTTTCCGCCAGTTTCAGGACCTGCTCGTTCAGGCATTCAGCGACATCGGCGTGACTGCCATCGCTGCCGATGAAACACTTCCGGCAAAAAACACCGGGGCTGCGCTGTCAATGGTCCTGGCGCCGCATGACTTTTTCTGCCTTGAAGGTGCGCCCGATGTTTCGGACCCACGTTTCTCCGATGCCCTACTGATCAATACCGAGCAGATGCCATCGCGCTGGTTTGCGCGTATTCTCAAGCTCTTGTTCAAAGCACCCTTTGTGTTGGATATGAACTTACAGACGACAGCATCGCTGTGCCGACTGGGTATCAACGCGCGTTTCCTGCCCTTGGGTTACACGCCGAAAAATGCCATCTTCCAGACAAATCTGATTGAGCAAAACAGAGACATTGATTTGCTGTGGATAGGCTCAAACTCGAAAAGGCGGCAAGGCTGGGCACAGCAGCACCAAGACAGCTTTCGGCGGCATCGAAGTTTTGTCCGACTGATCGGCGTCGTCGGTGCACTGAGCGACAAACATCCGTCTGCAATCAGTCCTATGCAATATACCCTGCTCGCGCGCCGGGCGAAAATTCAACTCAACATTCATCACTTCAACATGCCTTATTTTGAATGGCAGCGGATTGTGCATTACGGCCTGTTACAGGGTAATTGTGTCCTGACCGAGACTTCGCCCCGAGTTCCTGGACTGCAGCCAGGCATCGATTATCTGGAAGCCAGTAAAGAAGACATTCCTTCACTGCTCGACTGGCTGCTGGCGTCATCTGAGGGACAAAGAAAGCGGGAGGAAGTCAGGCATGCGGGCCGCGACCATGCGATGAAAAACTTCCATCTAGGCCGAACCCTTGCTGCACTCTTCAGCGTGAGAGGCTGATCATGGAATCACAAGGCTATCGGTTCGGCATGCGGCAGCCGGCAAATCGCATGAAGCTAACTTTCCATCTGCCGAAATCCATTGATTTCAAGCTGCTTGATCAGTGGATCCTCGACGCTCTGGAATTCGACGTAAAAAGCTATCAGTTGAGTTTTCTCGGCGATACGGCTACCGGCCGGCCGGCCGAGAAATATTTAAGTCGATGGCTCTGCATCACGACGATCCTCCTGCAAGACATTCGGGTACCCGTCTTTGAGCGCGCCGCAATCAGCCACCTGGCTAACGATCAAAATAGTCCCCATCACTTTGTTGTCGACCTCTGGTTCCCGGTCGTGCAGCATTTTCCCGCGAAGGTATTTCATGCATGGCTATCGATCGCCTATGAACTGATCTCGGAGGTACTGAAGCATGCCGACGATCAGTCCATGATCGAAAGCATTTACCAAGCTTTTCAGAAAAAGCATGTGCTGCCTTGGTCTGCACAAATTCCCGGTGGAAAGTCCTCGATACCGATTCTGCAGGCAGCCTTTGAGGCCGAGATACCCTTCGCACACTGTGGTTTTGGCTGCTATGTGCTGGGCTGGGGCGCCCAGTCAAGAATATTCGATCGCAGTAGCAATATGCTCGACAGCGCCATCGGAGCGAAAACTACGCTGTACAAACATAAGGCTCTGCGATGGATGCGGTCGTCAGGCATACCCGTTCCATCGGGTAGCGTGTTCAAATCGGGACAGCCGCTGACGTTGGCATCCCTTTCCCACTTACGTCTGCCTTTGGTCGTCAAGCCGGTAGACCGCGACCGCGGAGAAGGCGTTACCCTGGGAATTAATACGGAAGCTGCACTACAGTCGGCGATAAACCTTGCTGCGTTGCTCTCGAAACAGTTTCTCGTAGAAGAGCAAATCGCGGGAACATGTCATCGCATCCTCGTCATAGATGGTAAGGTTGTTTATGCCGTCAAGCGACATCCGAAATCCGTTGTCGGCGATGGCATACAAACAATTGCTGCTTTGGTCGATCAGCTAAATGCGTCTATCCGACGAAAAATTCCGAATAAGCGACTGCCGGAATATCACCTCGATGAGCTGGCCCTCGACTGCCTGAGCACCTCGGGGATGTCGCCCAAAAGTGTTCTAGCTCCTGGGGAAAAGGCGTTTCTGCGTCCAGCACAGTCAACCCTGTGGGGAGGTGATCCGGAAGAGGTGACATCGGCGTTACACCCGGACAATGCGGCACTCGCCATCCGGGCTGCCCGTTTATTCGGACTCAACTGCGCAGGTGTTGATTTCATATCGACCGATATCGCGCGTCCCTGGCATGACAATGGTGCCGTAATTAATGAAGTCAACTATTCCCCGGTAATGGGTCGTACCCATCCGTTCCAGAGGAGGGCCGCACGGGCTTATATGCGAAGCATTTTTCCCTCCAAGGGAAAAATTCCGATCGATGTATTTGTTGGTTCAGGTTACCGGTCAAACGCAGTGCGTCTGTGGCAGCAGCAGGTGGCGAGTGGGAGGCGAACGGTATTCTGCACCGACGAAGGAATCCTCGCCCAGGACGGACAGCCATTGCACTTGGCGGGACCGTCCTCCGCGTATGAAAAAATCGGGATGCTGAGAACCGACTCCACCATTGACGGACTGATCGTGCATGCCGACAGACTCGACCTTCTCGCTGCCAGTGGACTGCCTTTTGAGTATGCGTCGATGCACTTCAGCGGTGATACAAGAACATGATTGAATTGAGTGAGCCAGACCTGCGGCAAATAACCGACTACGTATTTTTGCCTGACCGTCCTCTTATCGCGGATGCCACGATCGTATTAGGTCAGACCTTGTGGCATCGGCCGTTGCAGAAGTCCATCGAGATTTACAAGGCCGGGGCTGCTGGCAAAGTCATCTTCACAGGCGGATTCAATCCGACCCTGGGATGTGCAGAAGCGTTGAGCATGAAACGCGCCTGGGCAAGAATGGGCTATTGCCTAAACGACGTGCTGGTCGATAGGCATGCGAGCAACACCCTGGAAAACATACAAAATGCCAAGGTGCTTATGGATCGTGCCAATCTGCTCAAGCGCGGTATGGCGATTAACGTCATCGCCATCAGTTATCATATGCGCCGAGCAACCGAGACACTGAAGCAGGTATTTTCAGATGATTTAATTCAAATCGGTATCATAAATTACCCGAGCAGGTATTGTCCTCCTGATAATTGGTTTCATGACCCGAGAGGGCGTTCTCTGGTCATTGGTGAACTCATAAAGATAGAAAAATATCTAACGATGCGGTCGAGTCCAAGCATTATGCACTTTAGCCGCACCGGCCTGAAAAACCTTAAATTGGACCAAAGCGAGAGGGATTAAATCGCCCCTGATTTTGATGAGGCACCCCCGAGTTCGACACAAAATGACGTAAGTCCTTGATTCATATAGGGCCAGCTCGAAATTTGCCACTACAAGAGGGTCATCTGGGCGTCTTGTGTCGGTTTTTTGATCTTCAAACTCTCCAGCACCTG
>NZ_JBIKHV010000128.1:0-5396 GCF_044361985.1 Limnohabitans sp.
ACAGGTTTGGCTGAATTTTCGCAAGCGCTGATCACGCTGAGCAAATTCGGTTCTTGGATCGCTTTGGGCGAGCCGAATTCGCGGATGTCTGCACCGCCCGAAAAAGCCTTGCCAGCACCGGTGATGACGACGGCTTTGACAGCGGCGTCGTTGTTGGCTTTATCCAGACCGTCGGTGATGCCGATGCGTGTGGACAGGCCCAAACCGTTGACTGGCGGGTTCATCAATGTGATGACCGCGACATCACCGTGGACTTTGTATTCAGCTGTCATGCTGGACTTCCTTTGCGTGAAAAATTAAAAAAGAACGACCGTTCGTTTTTTTGCATTGTAGACAAAAAATCTTTCTTGGAACAACTATTTTGTCGCCCCTGAGACCTGACAAAAATGCCAACCCTTGGCACAAGCTGCGACGAATCAGACCTCCAGCCACTCCTTGCGGATATAGGTGTTGGCGCGTAACTCGTCTGGCGTTCCCTGGAACACGATGCTGCCATGGCCCATGACCAGGGCACGGTCCGAAATGCGCATGGCAATGGTCAACTTTTGCTCAATCAGCAAGACCGAGATGCCACGCGATTTGAGGTTTTGCAGGTACTGCCCCACCAACTCCACGATCTTGGGGGCCAGGCCCTCGGTCGGCTCGTCAATGATGATCAGGTCAGGGTCCCCCATCAGGGTGCGGCACAGCGTGAGCATTTGCTGCTCACCACCTGACAAAACCCCAGCTTCGGTGTGTTCGCGCTCCTTGAGGCGGGGGAACATGGTGAACATGTCGTCAAAAGACCAACGGCCATTTTGGCCCTTTTGCTTTTGACCCAGTTGCAGGTTCTGGTGCACCGTGAGCTTGGGAAAGATATCGCGGTTTTCCGGCACATAGCCGAGGCCCAGGTGCGCGATCTCGTAAGCTTTCTTGCCTTGAATCGGCTGGCCTTTCCAGTCGATGCGCCCCTGGCACTCCACCAGGCCCATGATGGCTTTGGCCGTGGTGGATCGGCCCGAGCCGTTGCGCCCCAGCAGGGCCACGATCTCACCCTGCCCCACTTCAAAGTTCACACCGTGCAGCACATGGCTTTTGCCGTAATAGGCGTGCAAATTTTCGACTCGCAACATCAGTGGCCTCCTGCTTGGCTGTCTGCAACGGATGAGCCCAGGTAGGCTTCCTGCACCTGGGTATTGGCACGCACGGCCTCTGGCGTGTCGAAGGCGATCACTTCGCCGTAAACCACCACCGCGATCTTGTCTGCCAGGCCAAACACCACGCCCATGTCGTGCTCCACCGTGAGCAGGGTTTTGCCCACCGTGACCTCCTTGATGAGCTGAATAAAGCGCGAAGTCTCGCTTTTGCTCATGCCCGCCGTCGGTTCGTCCAGCAGGATCACATCGGCCCCACCTGCAATCGTGACGCCAATCTCCAGAGCGCGCTGCTCGGCGTAGGTCAGGTTGACAGCCAGTACATCGCGTTTCTTGTCCAGGCGAATCATTTGAAGCAACTGGTCGGTGCGCTCGTTGGCGTCTTTCAAACCCGAAAGAAACTTGAAAAAGGTGTATTTGTAGCCCAGGCTCCAAAGCACCGCGCAGCGCAGATTTTCGAACACACTGAGTTTGGGGAAGATGTTCGTGATCTGGAAGCTGCGCGACAAACCCATGCGGTTGATTTCATAGGGTGTCTTGTTCTGGATGCGTTGCCCATTGAGCAAAATATCGCCGCTGGTTGGGCCAAAGCGACCGCTGATCAAATTGAACAAGGTGGATTTGCCCGCGCCGTTGGGGCCAATCACGGCCACGCGCTCCCCGGACTGCACCGAAAGGCTCACACCCCGGATGATTTCGGTCTTACCGAAATTCTTGCAAACGTCTTTGAGTTCAAGGGCGTAACTCATAAAGCAGTTTCCCTTCGCTTGATTTCTTTTTCGATCTCGGTCTGGATGTCACCCCAGTCGTGCACAAATTGGCGCCTGGCCAGCTCAAAAAGACCCAGGCCGGTGAGCATGACAAAGGCCGATCCAAACCAGCTGTCCAGGCCTTTGGCATTGAGTGTGGCGCCCATGAATTGAACGTTGTCACCCAGGGCCGAGTTGAGTTGCAGGTGATAGACCATCTCGATCATGGCCCCCGCGCCGGCCAGCATGACGATGGCCGTCAAGCCCAAGCCCAGGTAGCTGGTCCAGATCTGGCGCAGCTTGCCGAACTTGGCCACCCGCAGGTTCATCATGATCAGACTGGCGATGCCGCCCGGTGCATACATGACCATGAACAAGAAAACCAGCCCCATGTAAAGAAGCCAAGCCTTGGTCAGCTCTGACAACAGCACGAAGGCAATGATCATCAAGATCGCGCCAAGGATGGGGCCAAAAAAGAAAGTGGCGCCCCCCAGAAAGGTGAACAACAAATAAGCGCCCGAGCGCCCTGCGCCCACCACTTCAGCGGTCACGATTTCAAAGTTCAGCGCGCCCAAGCCGCCAGCGATGCCGGCAAAAAAGCCTGCAATCACAAAAGCAAAGTAGCGCACACGCTGAGTGTTGTAACCAATGAACTCGACGCGCTCAGGGTTGTCGCGCACTGCATTCAAAATACGCCCCAGCGGCGTTTGCGTGAAGGCATACATCAGGGCCACGCACACAAAGGTGTAGGCGGCAATCAGGTAATAAACTTCAATTTGTGGCCCGTAGCTGATGCCAAAGAAAGGCTGGCCAGCGACCCGGTTGCCCGACACACCCGCCTCACCCCCGAAAAACTCCGAGAACATGAGCGACATGGCAAACACCAGTTCGGCCACACCCAGCGTGATCATGGCAAAGGGTGTACCGGATTTTCGGGTCGTCACCCAGCCCAGCAAAACAGCAAAACCCATGCCCGCCACGCCGCCCACGATGGGCAGCAGGCTGACCGGGATGTTCAGCGTGCCGCCACTGACGGCATTGAGCGCGTGCATGGCCATGTAAGAGCCCAGGCCAGTGTAGACCGCATGGCCAAAGCTCAGCATCCCGCCCTGCCCCAGCAGAATGTTGTACGACAGACAGGCAATGATGGCAATGCCCATTTGAGCCAGCATGGTGGTCGACAAGTTGCTGGTGAAAACCAGCGGGGCCAGCAGCAGCAGCAGACCAAACAGGCTCCAGGTGACCCATCGACCTACGTTGTAAGGTTTGAATTTGTATGCAGCAGCCATGTCTTAACCCTCGCGTGTGCCCAAAAGACCCTTGGGCCGGAAGATCAGGATCAGCACCAGGAAAAGGTACGGCAAGATAGGCGCCACTTGAGACAGCGTGAGCTTGGCAAACGAGTTCTCTTGCGTCGCTGCCGACAAGGCCCAGCCCATGTCTTTGGCCAAAGTGAGGAACGAATAGTCGACGGCCACCGCAAAGGTCTGGATCACGCCGATCAGCACGGAGGCCAGAAAAGCCCCCGACAACGAGCCCATGCCGCCCACCACCACCACCACAAAAATGACCGATCCCACCGTCGCGGCCATGGCGGGTTCGGTGACAAAAGTGCTGCCCCCGATCACGCCGGCCAAACCGGCCAGGCCCGTGCCCGCACCAAACACCAGCATGAAGACACGCGGCACGTTGTGGCCCAAAGATTCCACCATTTCGGGGTGGGTCAAGGCAGCCTGAATGACCAAGCCAATACGGGTGCGCGTCAGCAGCAGCCACAAAGACACCAGCATCAACAAGGCCACCAGCATCATGAACCCCCGCGTGGCAGGAAAGGGCGAGCACACCACACGAATGGCGGCATCGGCTGCTGCGCAGGCCTCAGCAGGGGCCGAACCCCAGACCAGACTCAGGCCGTTGACCGAATGGTTGATCAGGGTGAAGGCTGCGCTGCGCAAAATTTCAGGCGGCGGAAAATCCACCGCTGTGCGGCCCCAGACCAGTTGCACCAACTCCAGCGCCACATAGGACAAGCCAAAAGTCACCAGCAATTCAGGCACATGACCAAAAGGGTGAACCTTGCGCAGCGTGACACGCTCAAACAAGGCACCACAGGCGCCCACCAAAAGCGGCGCAATCACCAGCGCCGGCCAAAATCCGATCCACCCCGTCAGGGTGTAGCCGAAATAGGCGCCAATCATGTAGAAACTGGCATGCGCGAAGTTGAGCACACCCATCATGCTGAAAATCAAGGTCAGCCCTGAGCTGAGCATGAAGAGCAACAGTCCATAACTCAAACCGTTGAGCATGGAGATGATGAAAAACTCCATAAATACTTTCCAGACCTTTCAGGGTCTAAGGCCGAAATTAAAAGCAATCCTTAAGCCATGCCCCCACCGTGAGAGGGGATCGAAGCCCAAAAAAAAGCCCGATGAACCAACAGTTGATCGGGCCTTGACCCAGCGGCTTCACGGCGACAGGCCCTGGGCCTGCGCTGTGTAAGACGGGATGCGCCGCAAACGGACCGAAATTACCCGGGACGCTTCATCTGGCAGCTGGTGGGCGTGCTGGACACATAAGAAGGGAATTCCTTGACGGGCGCCAAAGTCATGCCCGTGTTTTCGGGGCTGTAAGGGTACTTCTTGTCAGCTTTTTGCCAAACGGTCATGTAAAGCGGTTGCTGTAGTTGATGGTCTGTTTTACGCATCTCGACTTCGCCGTTGTAGTTTTTGTACTTGATCCCTTCCAGTGCCGCAGCCACTTTCACAGGGTCGGTGGACTTGGCTTTGGCCATGGCAGCACCCAGGGCGTTGAAGATGGTGACGACAGAACCGGTGTAGAAATCGTCATTGAACTTCTTCTTGAACTCGCCCATCCACTTGCCCATGTCGCCCCCCATGTTGTAGTGGCTGTAGGCGATCTGGTAGACGCGGCCTGCACCGCTTTGACCCAGCGCTGTGGGCGTGCCCGTTACACCGGTGTAATAGGTGTAAAACTTGCCGGTGTAGCCGCCTTCGTTGGCCGCCTTGACCAACAAGGCCAGGTCAGAACCCCAGTTCCCCGTGATCACCGTGTCAGCACCTGAGGCCTTGATCTTGGCGATGTAGGGTGAGAAATCACGCACCTGGGCCAGTGGGTGCAGGTCTTCGCCGACGATTTGCACATCAGGGCGCTTGCGGGCCAGATTTTCCTTGGCGAACTTGGCAACCTGTTGGCCGTGCGAATAATTTTGATTGAACAGATAGACCTTCTTGACGTCCTTGTCGTCCTTCATGAAGGTGGTCATCGCTTCGATTTTCATCGACGTGTCGGCATCAAAACGGAAGTGCCAATAGCTGCACTTGCTGTTCGTGAAGTCAGGGTCAACCGCAGCGTAGTTGAGGAAAATAATTTCCTTGCCAGGGTTGCGTTCGTTGTGTTTGTTAACCGCTTCAATCAGGGCGCCGGCAACCGATGAGCCGTTACCTTGGGCGATATAACGAACGCCTTGGTCCATGGCCGCTTTCAGCGCATTCAG